>JACQPM010000062.1 GCA_016207475.1 Methanobacteriota archaeon
ACCGCCTGGAAGTTCCAGTCCGTGGCCACGATGCTCGCCACGCTGTTGGCTATATTCGCCGACTTCAGGGGGTCGTTGGTCTTGAGGTAGCTGGCCACGAAGGCCCCGGCGAAGGCGTCCCCGCACCCCGTCAGGTCTATCACCGTAGGCTGGTGGAGGGAGGGGAAGAAGCTGATCTCGTCCTCGACCACTATGCTCCCATAGACCCCCATGGTGACGACCAGGAGGTTGTGGGGGGCCCGTTTCAGGGCGTTCAGGGCCTGCTCCAGAGACTTGGTCTCCGTCAGCCTCATGGCCTCCTCATCGTTCAGGGTGAAGATGTCCACCTTCGGCATCAGATCCAGGATCTCCCCACGGTACTTGAGGAAGTAGCCCCCGTGGGTGTTGAGGGAGATGATGGCATTGGAGCGCTTCCGGAGGAAGTCTATGAAGGCCCTCTGCTTGGAGGCAGCCATTGGGGCTATATGGAAGGCCTGGGCATCGGAATAGGCTGGCGGTATATCCTCGGGCCTTATGTATATCCCCACGTTCAGCTCGTGCCTCGTGTAGTTGGCAGAGCCGTCCTTGGCATAGTCGATGTCGAAGAGGGTGCTCTTACCCCCGACCCTCTTCAGGCCGGCGGTGTCTATCCCCGCCTCCTTCAGGGTCGAGTGGAACTCGGCAGGGAAATCGCCCCCGACGCGAGATACAAGCCCAGTCCTGGAGAAGATCTTCGCCCCCATGGCCGAGTACACGGCCGCGCCGCCGAGCTGAGTATTCTCCCTCCCCCCTATCCTGATCTTGTCGACGCTTATGTGGCCTATGGTGACGCATTCCATCCCCCTTTACATCGATGGCGTGGCTAAAATAGGTTTTGATGAGTAAATTTTAATAGCTCCGAACCCCCCTGTTAGGCTGTGCTCGAACTCCATGGCGTCGAGGTGGAGGATACCTACTGCGAGGCCTTCGAGGGCCTCTTCACCAGGTTCATCATAACTGCCAGGGACGGGAAGAGGCTGAAGCAGGCGGCCTACGGCTCCACTGCCCTGCCCTCGACGGTCTTCGGGGAGGCGGAAGGAGGCGTAGAGCGCTGGCTCCAACCCATGGAGACTCCAGACGGGAGGGTTGGAGCCTTCGTCCAGATCTGGGTGAACTGCGGCAAGGGCGCCAGGGAGAGGCTCGAGCAGGAGCTTGGGAAGAGGGTGAGGCAGGGGGTCCTGGTGGTGCCGACGACGAGGGTCTTCGACGCCCTTCCCCCCGGGGATAGCATAGACACCATGGCCAGGATCGGCCACTGCGGCGACGGTTACGAAGAGGTGATCAGGATGTATGGAAGGGAACTCATCGCCATACCTCTGATGATGGGCGATTTCCTGATAGAGCGCCGCCTGGGCTACAGGAGGGGGGTCATGGGCGGGAACATATGGCTCATGGCCGGGTCCGAGGAGGCTGCCCTGGAGGCTGGGGAGAGGGCCCTAGAGGGCCTGGGCAGGGTGGAAGGTACAATAGCCCCTTTCGGGATCTGCTCGGCCGGCTCCAAGGTGGAGACCCGATATCCAGAGATAGGCCCCACAACGAACCACCCCTACTGCCCAACCCTGAAGGGCAAGATAAAGGATTTCAGTGTGCCGGAGGGTGTGGCCTCCATACCTGAGATCGTCATAGACGGTATGGACCTGGCAGCCGTCAAGAGGGGGATGAGGGCGGCCATGGAAGGGGCGGCGGGGGTGGAGGGCCTCCTGAGGATCTCGGCAGGGAATTATGGAGGGAAGCTCGGCAAGCATCGGATATACCTCAAAGAGCTGTTATGACCGACTGAATATGTAGATAAACTATTTTGAAACTTTTTGGGACATAAACACTTCGCTTTCAGCCATGGAATATTACGCACATTTTTAAGGCGACTGCACGCGGGTTTGAAAACTATACGGGACAAGATAAAACTTTTAAAAACAAAAACGTATATTTTAAGAGTGTTTTTTATAAAAATATTCGATTATTGCTCGAAAGATTATAAATATACCCTATCGTACTAGATAGAGCCATGAGCGAGATATTCTCGTCAGCCCTCCTGGGTCTAGGGAGCGTCCTCCTGGGGATAGGCCTCCAGTTGTACCTCCGCAGCTACCGGCCAGGAAGGGGTGAGCTATGAGGAAGTTCGGGAATACCGCCAACAAGGTCAGAGGCATCCTGGAGGTGGTGAGAGATGGGGAGAAGGTCACCGCCCGAGTGATAGCTGGGAGGCTTCGCGTGATGGGGTACAGGGCGAAGGAAGGGCACATAAGGATGTTCATCCACTATTACATGCTCCACAAGCACCTCGAGAGGGTGAAAGTGAACGGCATAAATCACTACGCTCTGGTCACCTGAAGACCAAAAAGCATTTAAGCCCTGCCTGGAGGTTACTATTGGTGATTTTATGTTACAGAGACGGGAGATAATCTGCCCCCACTGCAAGGAGAGGGTCGAACTGGACGTGGGGATCACGCAAATCCGGTCCTTGGAAGTGGGCTTCACCATAAAGGTACTGAAGGACGAGAAAGAACGCCAGGGCGAGGATAAGCCTGGAGAGAAGAAGGACTAGCGGTAACTGCCCAGGATCCTCTGGACGATCTCTTTCCCAATCCTCTCGAGGACCTCCTTCTCCAGCCCCTGAACGACGGCCAGGAAGGCTAGGCTCCCTCTCGATACCGGGCCTCTGAGTTCGCCGAAGACCTCCGCCCCTAGCTTTGGATCGACGAGGTGGACCCTGACAACGCCGCTCTCGGCCACGAACCTCCCTTTTATGTGGCCTATCATCCCCGCCCCGGCCTTCATGCAGCCTTCGGCCATGGACTCGGCCAACGCCCTCAAGAGGCCCGCCAGCTCCTCCCCGGTCAGGGGCTTCGGGAAGACGAGCTCCACGGAGGTGCTGTAGTTGTTCAGGCGCGCCTCCCTTATCAGGCGCGCCCCTAAGGTCTCCTCGTGGTCATGATCCTCTTCCATGGCCCATCATCCCCTCTATGAAGCCCGTGAGCTCCTCGATCCCCTGCCCAGTCCTGGCCGAGAAGAGGATCACCTGCGCCCCGGGGTTCGCCTGCCTCACCATCTCCTCGGTCCGCCGCACCTGCTCTTCAGTGGCTATGTCCACCTTGTTCACCAGGATCACGTCAGCGGCCTCCATCTGCTTCTCCAGGAGGCTCTTGAAGCCCTCCTCCCTGTGGGATCTGATGAGGCCCGCCATGGTCTCGTACCTGGAGGCGTCCATCAGGACGACGGAGGAGACCTCCTCCACCTCCCTCTCGGCGGCCGCCACGTCCTTTATCTGCCGGGGTATGGCCACCCCCGTGGGCTCCACCAGGATGAGGCTTGGCTTGAAGCCCTCCTTGAGGGACCTGAGGGTCGTCACCAGGGAGCCGGCGACGGTGCAGCAGATGCACCCGGACCCTATCTCCGTCACGTCGAGGCCGTAGTCCCGCACGATCTTCCCGTCGATGGTCACCTCGCCGCAGTCGTTGACGATGATGGCCACGCGCTGGCCGTACTGGGAGGCGAGGGCCTTCCCGATCCTTATCAGGGTGGTGGTCTTCCCGGAGCCTAAGAACCCTCCTAGGATGAGCATCTTCATTGCATGCCCTTGGCCTTCTCCAGGGCCTTGAGCTTCAGGAGGGACAGGTCAAAGACCTTCTCGGGGCAGGCGAGCTCGCACCTCATGCATGCGGTGCCGTTGCAGAACTCGGAGAGGATCTCTATATTGAACTTGCCGTCCTTCTTCTTTATAGGCAGGATCGCACTCTCCGGGCACTCCTTCTCGCAGGTCCTGCAGCCTATGCAGCCCTCGAACTGCCCCACGAGCTTTATCCCGATGTGCTCCACGATGGTTATCCCCGCGCCTATGTCCTCTATGTCCCTGCCCACGGTCCTCATCTCCTTGGGCTTCCTTATCTGCGGGAGCGGCTTGATGCCGTAGAGCTGGAGGTACTGGTTGTACATCTCGAAGGGCATCCCTTCCTGCCAGTAGGCGAGCTCGCAGACGTAGGCGTTCTTGAAGGTCTCGGAGTTGGCGAACATCACGTGCTTGGCCTTCATGGAATCGGCAAGCTCCTGGAGCTCGTCCAGCTTACCAGGGTACCGCAGGAGGTCCACGGCCATGGAGAGGGAGGTGTTCCCTGCCTGGACCGTCCTGTTGAGGGCGGGCGGTATGTAGCCGACCCTCTGGGCGTGGAGGGGGTTTACGTAGGTACCGGAGGCCCCGCACATGTACATGGCCTCCACGTTCTCGTAGTCTATCCCGGCCGCCTCCGCCAGGGTTAGGTGCCCGGCCCTCAGGGCGCCCAGGGCCTTTGTGGCCTCGCTCAGGTCCTCCTCTGTGAAGTATATGCCGTCCTGGAGGTGGAGCTTGTTGTCGGGGGTCTTTATATGGGGCGGGACTATGAGCCCCTTCTCCATCCCCATGGCGATGGTGCTTATGACCCCGGTGCCGGTTATCCCCTTGGCCCTTATCCCGCCCTTCGTTATAACAGCCCCGGTGGTGGGGTCTACGATGTCCCCGGACTGCTTCTTGAACCTCTCGTCCAGGACATAGTTATGCCAGTTCTCGTCCAGCTCGCTGATGGCCCCCGGGGTGGCGAGCATCCCGTACTCGATGTGCTGCCCCTCGATGGCGGGGCCCGCAGCCGCAGAGCCGGTGATGAACTCCCCGTCTATGAAGATCCCCATCTCGGCGTTTGTCCCGTAGTCCGTGACCATGGCCACGTCCTTCTCCTCCAGCATCTTGGACTTGACCACCATGGCCAGCGCGTCTGCGCCTATCTCGTGCCGCACGGCCGGTGGTATGATGATCTCGGTCTTGGGCCTGACATTGAGCTTCGGGAGGGATTCGGCGGTTATTATCTTCCCCCTCCTCTCGGGGGGGGTGACCTTGAGCTCTCTCAGGAGGCTCTCCCCCGCGTATGCCAGGTCCCTGATCTCTATCCCCTCGAAGAGGGAGAGCTGGGCCGGGTTACCGCAGACGGCGATGGTCTCGACCTCGTTAAGGTCTATCTCCAGGGCACCGATGATCTTGTTCACCGAGCCCACCATGATGTCGTTGGAGAGCTGGAGACCATTCCTGATGGCGAATGTGAGGTGGTCCATGATATTGGCTCCGGGCAGGGGGTGCCGTACGGTCATGGCCGTCTGAAGGATCTTCCCCCTCTCGTCCAGGGCCTGCGCCCTCTGTCCGCTCGTACCTAGGTCAATGGCGATCTTGTAACCCATCTTATGCCTCCAAGGATTTTGCTCAACGATTGTTGACCGTCTAACATTAAAAAAAATTTCTATGGAATAGAGGGACCACTTTCCAATAAAATATAACCATAGAACAGAATAGGGTTTTTATACCCAAACGGTGTGGGTGTTAGAGGGAAAAGTTTAAATAGGCGATGAAAAATGGTATAGCAACCGTTTATAGGAGAGGTGAAAAATGGCCGACGAGTCCGCTATTGTGATAAGGAAATATCCAGTCCCGACCATCCAGCTCGCGTTCTGGAAGAAGGAAAGCGTGGAGCGCATCTATATAAACAGGAAGCTCGGTGCCGTCTTCAGGGATTTTGCCTACTTGGAGCACAATGCGGGCAACTGGACCTTCAAAGTCGTTGCCAGGGGCGATGTGGAGAGGACCTGCTGCCGGGATCTGAAGGTGCAGAACGTCCAGGAGATCCCCCAGAAGTTCTTCAGCGAGGAGATCAAGAAGTACCTGAAGTAGCCTCCTCCTCTTTTTTTTCTACCAATTTTTGAGATTGTTACCGTTTATCTAGTGGCTACTATGGGCTCCTTCTAAGGGTTGCGGGATGATGGAAGAGGACGTCGATACCAGGCAGGAGGTAGCCAGGAAGTACCGGGCCGCCCTGGCAAAGATAAAGGCCGAGGGGAGGACCCACGAGCTGAGGGACGTCCTCGATGCCAAGTCCCTGAAGGCCCTCAAGGCAGAGAAGGAGGGGGTCCTGGACCTCACCCTGAAGGTCCGCTCCCTCAAGATGGCCGGGAGGGACGTCCGGAGGGGGAATATAAACGTAGTCCGCCTCCTGAGCGACGTCCTCAGGACCACCCTGGGCCCCAGAGGGATGGACAAGCTGGTGAAGGACTCCTTCGGCTTTGTCACCCTCTCCAACGACGGGAAGACCCTCTTGGAGGAGATGCACCCCCAGCACCCCATGGGGGATATAGTTTACAGGCTGGCGAAGGCCCAGGACGCCAACGTGGGCGATGGGACTACGACGGTCATCATACTCCTGGGAGAGCTCCTCAAGGCGGCCGACAAGCTCCTCACCCAGAAGGTCCACCCCACCACCATAATAGACGGCTACAAGAGGGCCCTGGACGAGACCCTAAGGACCTACGAGGAGCTCGCCAAGAGGGTGGACCCCGAGGACGATGCCCTCTTGCAGAGGGTAATAGCCACCTCCATCTCCGGCCGGATAACTGACCGGGAGGCAGAGAAGATCTCCGGCCTGATCCTGGAGGCAGGGAAGGCGGTGATGGAGGCAGATGGAGACGGATACAGCCTGGACGAGAAGGACATCTACCTGGAGGTGAAGAAAGGGGGGAGCATAGGGGACTCGAAGGTCTTCCCTGGGGTGGCCATCTTCAGGAAGGTGGACCATCCCAACATGCCGAGCAGGATCGATGACGCCAGTATAGCTGTCCTGGAGTTCCCCCTGGAGATGGTCAAGGGCGATACCATGGGGAAGGTGGTGGTCCAGAGGGCCGGGGACATCGAGAGGTTTCTGGGTGAGGAGAGGGCGCTGATGGACGGGTGGGTGCAGCTCTTCCTGGACGCAGGTACCAACGTGGTGGTCTCCAAGAGGGGGGTAAGCGAGTACGTCGTCCAGAGGCTGGTGCGGAACGGGGTCATCGTGATATCCAATACCCTCAAGTTCGACATCGAGCGCCTTGCAAGGGCCACGGGGGCGATGGTCCTCTACGCCATAAGCGATCTCAACGAGAGCTACTTGGGCAGGGCGGAGGTGGTGGAGGAGAAGGAGGTCTGGAAGGGCCTCAAGATGACCTTCTTCGACGGGTGCAAGAATGGGAAGCTCGTCACGATATTCATCAGGGGGGGCACCGACCGGACCGTGGACGAGGTGGAGAGGACGGTGAAGGACGGGGTGAGCGTCCTGAAGAAGGTCCTGAGAGAGGGGCTGATGATCCCGGGAGGCGGCGCGCCTGAGGCCGAGGCCGCCATGAGGCTCCGGCGCCTGGCCAGGGGTATAGAGGGGAGGGAGCAGCTGGCCGTGGAGGCCTTCGCCGACGCCCTGGAGGTCGTCCCCAAGACCCTGGCCGAGAACGCGGGGAAGAATCCTCTGGATGCCATCCTGGACCTGAGGAAACTCCACCACGAGGGGAAGAGGACCCACGGCATAGAGGGGATCTCGGGGGAGGCGAAGGAGATGTTCTCTGAGGGGATCGTCGACACCCTGGGGGTCAGGGCCCATGCCCTCAGGCTGGCCTGCGAGAACGCGACCTCCCTCCTGAGGATAGACGATATAATCCAGGTGAAGAAGATAGCGAAGGTCGCCTCAGGGGATAAGAAAGATAGTATGGTAGAGCTCTAGAGGACGATCAGCTTCCCGAACTTCCCGGCGGTGAGCTGTGGTTTACCTCTGAACTCGCCCACGTACCCGTTCTCTATCTGTATCTTCGAGCCTTCCTGGACCTTGTCTATGTCCTCGTTCCATATAGAGAGGTCTATCTCTCCAGAGTCGTCCTTGATGACCACCGTGGCAACCCTCCCGGACTTCCCGAACTTCTGGAATTCCCTCGTCTCCCCCATCTTCACGATCTCCGCTTCCAGGGTCACCTTCCCCTGGCCAGCCTTCAGTTCTACAATCTTCACTATAATCACCCCTCGGACCTCGCCATAAAGGAATATAAACTTTGTGTAGCTCAGCCCATGGCCTTCTTGATCTTCTCGATGGCATCCAGGAGGAGGGCGATCTGCTGAGGGTCCTTCTCCTCCTCGAACCTCTTCAAGAGCTCCTCCAGCTTCTTCTGGAGGGCCGCTTCCACCGGCGAGGCCTTGGCCTTCTCAGCCTTCGGCGCCTTCCCCGCCTTGGCCTTCTCCAGCTCCTCCCTCCGCACCTCCAGGGGGCCGCAGTTGGGGCAGAGGACCTTCCCCCCCTTCTCGAAGAGGGGATACTTGCACTTGCCGCAGTGATACTCCAGCATCGTGGCCTTGGAGAGGAGGAGCTCCGCCATCTCCTTCAGCTTCTTCTCGTCAGTGGTCATAGGAAGGCAACCCCGCAGGTTTTTATACTCTCTCTTCCTACTCTTTAAAAGCTTATGGAGGTATGCCTTATGGGCGAGAACAAGAAGCTCCTGCAGATCGTGGAGGTGCTCAACCAGGTCATCGAGGATACTTCCGTCCCCAGGAATATAAGGAGGTCCGCCGAGGAGGCCCGGAATACCCTTCTCAACGAGAAGGAGGAGATCGGGGTCAGGGTCGGCTCCGCCATCTACATCCTCGAGGAGATCAGCAACGACAGGAACCTCCCGACCCACGCCAGGACCCTCATCTGGAACGTGTCCAGCGAGCTCGAGACGGTGAAGCTCGGCTGATGAAGAATCAGATCCTCTACATCGTGGGAGAACTGGGCCTGGCCCTCCCGGAGGAGCTCCGCCTCGTCCTGGCCCAGCACTTCGGGGGGCTCAATGAGGGGACCTTCGATGAGAACCTGAGAGAGCTGGAGGGGGAAGGGGCCCTCTTCAGGCTCCTCCCCGGGGAGAACAGCCTCAACCAGGAGGGCTTCATCCTGGGGCCCGAGGCCCTGGTCGGGGAGTCCTTCGGACTGAAGAGGCTCATGGTGGAGAACGGCCTGGCCTACCGGGGGGAGGCAGTTGACTGGAGCACATTCTCAGCCAGGCTCCTGGAGGGGACCATGGGGGAGGTCAGGGAGCTGAGGGAGGACATCTTGAAGAGGTACGAGGATCCCAAGAGGCTGGAGATGAGGTACTTCGACCTGTCCCTGCGGTACCACGCCATCTACGGCTTCTTCTTCGAGAGGCACGACCCGAGTTTCCTGGCCCCCTACGCCGAGGCCCTCAGGGAGTGCCGGGACTATTTGGCCAAGATGCAGCCGTAACGCGATACCTATTTATCTCCCGGCACCCAACGGATACCATGGCCTTCCTGGATCAGGCCCTCACCGGCCAGGTGGTGGGGGCCATCCTCTTCTTCCTCCTCATCTTCATCGTCGGCCCCAAGTACATGGTATACAAGTATATCAGGGAGATCGAGGAGGTGGCGGAGAGCCTGGAGGACTACGCCAGGGAAGCCAAGGGGGTCATCGTGAAGACGGCCAGGGGGAGAGGAGCCCCCGCCGGGGATCCCGGAGAGGCGGTGGAGAGGGCCATGGACTTCTTCCTCATACCACCCGTGGACCTCGACCCCTACGGTATTTTAAGGAAAATAGAGCACCTCCTGGACGAGGCGGAGGCGATGTTCGAGGCCGTGGCGGGGGAGATAGCGCCCCAGAGCGACCCCGTCTGGCGGGCCAATATCGTCTCCCTCCTCAAGGGGGGCGTGGGCCTCAACACCATCGCCAAGATGGTGAGGCACTTCGTGGAGCTGGTGAAGAAGACGAACAACCTCCAGATGGCCATGATGATACAGATGAGCCTCCCCCTCATCAAGAAGGTCGCTGAGGCCCAGAGGAAAGGGGTCGATGCCATCGCCGAGGGGAAGCCCCTGGGCGATGGCGTCGGTCCCTTGGTGGTGGCCCAGATGATGGATGGCGGATGCAAGACCGCGGCCAAGGACGTCCTATGTTACGAGGGGGAGATGGATGGGCGGAGGGTACTCTTCCTCAAGGCCGAGGGGCCGGGGGCGAAGCTGGGGAAGATAGGGGAGGGGGTGCGGAGGGTCTGCGAGGGGAGGGAGATAAGCAAGATTATAACCCTGGACGCGGGGGTGAAGCTGGAGGGGGAGAGGACAGGGAAGGTGAGCGAGGGGATAGGGGCTGCCATAGGGGACCCTGGGCCCGAGAAGGCCAAGATCGAGGAGGTGGCCGTGAACATGAACGCCCGCCTGGAGGCTTACATGGTCAAGATGTCGGTGGAGGAGGCGATCTCCCCCATGACCAGGGATATAGGGGAGGCGGCCCAAAGGGCTAGGGAACTCATAAGGAAGGGGGTCCTCGCGGTACCCGAGGGCTCTACGGTCGTTGTTGTAGGCGTGGGGAACACCTGCGGGATCGGGAACAGCCGCGGGGAGGTGGAGGGCCTCAAGCTCCCGGAGAGAGAGGAGGAGAAGGTGGAGGAGGGGCTCCTGGACCGGGTGATAAAGGGGATGGTTTCTAAGCCTGGGAGGAAGAAGGATGAAAGCTAGAGAGAGGTTCCTCAAGGTACTGGCAGGGGAGGCGGTCGAAAGGCCGCCTGTCCTGGCCGCCTCCAGCACCGCCACCCTGGAGCAGATGGACCGCGCCGGCGCCAGCTTCCCCCAGGCCCACCGGGACGCCGATCTCATGGCCAGGCTCGCCTCCGAGGCGCTGGCCCTGGGGCTGGAGGGTGTGGGGGTCCCATTCTGCCAGACGGTGGAGCTGGAGGTCCTGGGCTGCGAGATCGACTTCGGCAGCGACAGGAGCGCCATCCCCGGGGTGGCCAAGACCTTCCCAGGCTTCGCCGCTGCCGCCGAGGTCCGAGTGCCAGAGAACCTCCTGAAGAAAGGTAGGATACCGGTGGTCCTGAGGGCCCTGGTGCTCCTGAAGGAACGCCATGGCGACGTCCCGGTCATCGGGCACGTGAGGGGGCCCTTCTCCGTCGCCTCCAGGCTGAAGGGTTTGGATAAAATGGTGATGATGATGCTGGAGGACCCCCAGAAGGTGACAGAGTTCGTCGAGGCGACCAGCGCGGTGACCGTCGAGTACGCCGGCGCGATGTTCGACCACGGGGCCGACGCCGTCACCATCGAGGAGATGGCGGCCGCCGGGAACATTCTGGGCCCCGACCTCTTCCAGCAGTTCGTCGTACCATCACTCACCGAGGTGATAAAGGGGCTGAAGGGGCCGGCCATCCTCCACATCTGCGGCTCCAGCGAGAATATCTTGGAGGGGATGGTCTCCACCGGCGCCAAGGTCCTGAGCATAGACAGGAAGACAGACGCGAAGAGGGCAAAGGAGATCGTGAAAGGACGGGCGGCCCTCATGGGAAATATCGATGCGGCCAGGACCTTGGGCTACGAGGGGCCCGAGGCGGTGCGCCGGGAAACCTTAGAGGCCCTGGAGGCCGGCTTAAATATAATAGCCCCGGGATGCCTCCTCTCGCCGATCACCAGCTCCGAGAGCATAAGGGCGATGGTGGAGGCGGTGGTGGGGTATGGGAAGTAGCTATTTTACGACTATAGTGGGAGTCAATGAAACTGCACTTTAGAAGACTAAATGTGGAGTATTAGGTGATGGAGATGGTAGCACCGCGCTCAAAAGAAGCCTTAGTCTTGCTCTTAGTATATGGATTTATTATAATGTCTACACGTTCTATTCTCGTAGGCGGGTATAAAACTGTCATTATTGGATTGTTGTTATTTTCTATCCTATATTTTAGATTCGTCCTCCTGTCTAACCGGTGGGATTCATTGAGTTTTGAAGAAAAGAAAGCATGCCGCTTTGTTTGGTCAGCGTTTATCTCCCAGTCTTTTATCACTACATTGATAGTCATTGTTTTCTTTATTGATTTTTACGCTAAGGAACTTTTTTCTGGTCTATTTTTAGGGGTAATTGGAAGTATTGCTCTTTTTTTATACGTATACATTAAAAAATCGGAAATCTATTTAGAGGTCGCTTTGAGGGATGGAGGCATCCGCATACGATAGAGTTCTTAACGAAGAGTTCTGCGGAAGAGGTCGACGCGAACTTCACCGACTGGTACATCAACGACATGTCAACATCGCCCTGTTACAGAACGTCATCGAATCTTTCTTCCTCCGCAACAAGACCCCGCTAGGCGAATCCTATGGCTCAGTGCACAGTTGGCAGCAACATACTTTATTTATCCAATCTTAGTGATGTCAGTTTACACTACAGATAGTCACCACAACTTATTCCCGGACCAGAGCCCCGCCCCCTCGCCCCCCTCCTTCTTCTCCTCGTAGGCCTCGGGCTCCGCGTACCTGAGGAGGGTCCCGTAGTCCTCCAGGAGGTGCTCCAGGCTGTTCAGGGCGATCGACTGGGTGAACCTCTTGTGGGCCTCGTAGATTGCGCCTGTGAAGCCCTTCATCTTGTCCTTCGTGGAGAAGAAGGTCCGCCCGTCGGTGATGGAGAAGAGGAAATCTTTGTCCAAATATCTGCAGAACTCCAGGAGGAAGGTCTGGACGACGTACCGATTCTTGTACTCGTCCCGGTCCATCTGGGAGAAGAGCCTGATGAAGAGCTTTATCTGCTCCCTCGCGGCCTCCTCGGACCTTATGTCCTTGTAGAAGTCGTGCTTCCGGCGGAGGTTCGTGAACTCGTCGTTCCCCTTGGGGCTGGTCTCCATCTCGTAGGCCTGTAAGGCGTCCAGCATCTGGTCTTCCCCGAACATGGAGGATACTGGGCCCTCTGGCTATAAATATTTCTCGCCCTTGACGCCCATCCTCTGCTGGACAAGGGGCTTGGAGAGGAGGATCTCCTTCAGCCGCTCGATGGGCGCGATAGCTGCGATGCCGACGTTCTCCTGGAAGGAGGCCCCCTGGCTTATGTCCACCTGCTGGGAGACGAAGCCCAGCATCACCCCCAGGAGCATCAGCCTCTCAGGCGCCAGAGTTATGGTCCCTGGCTGCCTGGTGGGCCCCAGCTGGAGGAAGACGGGGGAGCCGCTGTTTCCCGGGAAGGACTGGCACTCGGCGAAGAAGAGCTCCACGGGCCCGTCTGGCGAATATATCTTCTCGTCCGTCACCAGCGCCAGCCGCCCGTACCTGACCACGGGATGGTTCCTCTTGGTCCCGTAGTACTGGGGGAGGAGGCCGACGAAGAAGACCTCGTCCCCCTCCGTCACCCTCTCCTGGTCTATGAACTCCTTGTTGACGAACATCTCCAGGCCGACGGTCTTGAACTCCGCCCCCTCTCCCGGGCTCCCCGGGAACACGGCCAGGTCTATGGCCGGGTCCGGGTGGGTGGCCCAGACGAGGTTCCCCTGGGCATCCTTGACCTGGAGCTTGGTGAAGACCATCCCGGGCTCCGGGGACGCAGGGTCCCAGTCCCGGGTATTGAGGCGGACCAGGACCTCCTTCTGCCCCTGGATGACGTGCTTCGCGGTGACGAAGTAGACGTAGGAGGTCTCCCTGTCCTGGACCTTGACGAAGAACCCGGTCCCTATGGGCATGGGACCTTGCGAGGTCTCGATGAATATGAAGCCTATGGTCTTCTTCAGGTCCGGTGGTATTACCTTCGCCACGATATATGATAGATGAACGAGATTAATATGGCTAACGGACCTTCCCGCCCTGGTACCTCCCCCCGTAGTTCGTGGCCCCCTCCTGGACCTCGGCGAAGACTATCTGGGCTATCCTCGCTCCGCGCTCCATGGTGAAGGGGTGGGCGCCTTCGTTCTTTATACCTAGGGTCAAGGGGCCTTCGTAGCCGGGGTCGACCACGGCCGTCCTGAGGCCCACGCCGCACCTGAAGAGGGTGGAGCGGGGGTAGATGAAGGCCACCAGGTCATGGGGCATGTGGACCCCCTCCATGGTCAGGCAGAGGGCGTATACGCCGGGGTCCAGGGTGTAAATAGCCCTCTTTACCTCCTGCATCTCGGGCAGGACTCGCCCCTCCACCCCCACTGAGGCACCGGAGGCTGGGGAGAAGAGCCTCCCTATCCGGAGGTCCACCCCCGCCCCCTGGATGCTGCCGGGCCCGTATCCCACCAAGAGGCGACCCTCCCTTATGCGCCTCTCGATCTCCTTCCTGCTCAGGTACATCAGAACCACTCCCCCAGGGGGCTCTGGTAGAAGCCTTCCACCTTCCTCTGGAGCTCCCAGGCCTCCCTGCATTGGCACTGTGGCAACTCCACATCCTTCTGGGTGTGGGAGAGCTCCAGGATCGCCCTGTGGACGGCACCATCGCAGGCGCCGCAGTTGTGCGGTCCCCGCCTCTTCCCGGCGGCGGTGGGGTGGCTCAGGACAGGTATGGACACCTCGCCCCTGACCCTCTCCAGGACTGCCAGGACCGACCAGAGCCACGGCGGCCTGTACTCCCCCCTCCGCCAGAGGTGCTCCACCAGGGTCCACCGCTGGACGTTGACCGGGTTGTAGGAGAGGCGATCCACCCCCATCCCCCAGGCCTCGATGCCCGAGGCGACAGCATCCTGTATAGCCTCCTCCTCCGTCAGGAATGGAGGTTTGATGAGGAGGTATGCCTTGACCAAGCTCCCCGCATCTTTACAGATGCGGAGAGCCTTCCGGAAGTCCTCCAGGCTGAAGCCCTTGTTTATGCAGCGTTCCCTTATCCTGTCGCTGGTTGTCTCCAGCCCTATCCCGACCTCCAGCTCCCTGCCCAGGAGGTCCATGGCCCGCCCTATGCTCTCCTGGGTTACGAACTCGGGCCTGGACTCGACCTGGAAACGCTCAACGCCGAGGTCCCGCACCCTCCCGATGATCCCCTCCATGAGCTCCGGAGGGACCTCCGCCGGGTCGAAAAAGGAGCCGGAGTTGAAGAGCTTCAGGTACCGCACGCCCTTCAGGCT
>JACQPM010000067.1 GCA_016207475.1 Methanobacteriota archaeon
GGCGGGGTCGTCATCGGGGGCTGGGTGGTTGGTGCCGCCGTGGTAGGCGCTGGAGTCTCCTTGGCCCCGATGCAGCCGGCCGCGAGTATTCCGAATATCACTAAAAGGCTCAAGAGGAACAGACCTCTCACAGACTTCTTAACCATGCTACTCCTCCTTCAACTACGCTAATAAGTAGTTGGATTGGTCTAATCTACATATATAAAGGTTTCTACATTAGTCGGGATGGAGGGATAGGAGGTCTCTAGCGGTTAGGTTTTTATTATGTGGGGACAAGGAGGATAGGGGAGATTGGAGAGATGGGGGTGAACGTAGCTCTGAGGGTCGTCAGGATAGAGAAACCCGAGGGCACCAACCTCATCCTGGGGCAAGCCCACTTCATAAAGACCGCGGAGGACCTCTACGAGGCCCTGGTGAACTCGGTGCCCGGGATAAAGTTCGGCCTGGCCTTCTGCGAGTCCTCGGGCCCCTGCCTGGTGAGGGTGGAGGGTAATGACCAGGTCCTGAAGGAGGCGGCTGCGAAGGGGGCCTTCTCCCTGGCCGCGGGCCACTCCTTCCTGATCCTGATAAAGGACGCCTACCCCATAAACGTCCTGGGCGCCATTAAGGCGGTGCCGGAGGTCTGCAACATCTACTGCGCCACCGCCAACGACGTCCAGGTAGTGGTGGGGGAGACGGCCCAGGGGCGCGGCATCCTGGGGGTCATCGACGGGGCCCATAGCAGGGGGATAGAGGAGGGGAAGGATGTGGCGGACAGGAGGGCCTTCCTCAGGAAGATAGGGTACAAGCTGGGTGGTTGAATTGCTCAAGGCCGTGATCTTCGACCTGGACGGGACCCTGACCAGGTTCAACCTGGACATAAAGGCGGTGAAGGAGAGAATAGGGGGCGGGGGGAGCGAGAAGAACATCCTGGACTACATCGAGGGCCTTGGTGAGGCGGAGAGAGCCGAGGCCAAGGCCCTCCTGGAGGCCTACGAGTGCGAGGCGGCCATGTCCACCGAACTGAACGAGGGCGTTGAGAATCTCTTCACCTTCCTGAGGGCCGGGGGGACGAAGACCGCCCTGGTGACCAGGAACAACAGGAGGGCGGTGGAGATCGCCTGCAGCAAGTTCGGCCTCGCCTTCCACGCCGTGGTCTGCAGGGAGGATGCCAGACCCAAGCCTGCAAGGGACCAGCTCGACCTGGCTCTGGAGAGGCTGGGGGTGGGGAAGGAGGAGGCGATCTTCGTTGGCGATCATCTCTTCGACCTCCAGGCAGGCAAGTCCGCCGGCATAAGGACCGGCCTCCTGAGGAACTCCCACGCCAATGGCATCCTGGAGGAGGCGGACTTCGTCCTGGATTCCATGGACCAGCTCATAGAGATGATAAGATAGGATGCGCCTCATCGTCACCTCCCAGCAGGACAGGGCTGGGGTGAATATCTACCAGACCCTCGCCAGGGGCTTCGGCTTCACCGCCTCAGGGGAGTTCGAGGGAAAGCCCGTCTACAAAAGGGCAGTGGGGGAGGAGATCTGGCTCATAGCCACGGCCCAGCTCTCTACCATGGCCAGCCATCTCGACGAACACTTCGACCCCGAGTACTACGTCGTCGCCTCCCGCCATCGGTCCGAAGGGGGCGGGAAGATCCTCACAGTCCATGCACCAGGAAACCTGGGGGAGAGGGCCCAGGCGGGGGGAAGGCCGAAAGAGCTGGCCTACGCAAATCCTGAGGCAATGAAGGTCGCCCTGCGGGAGCTTAAGGCGGCGGTGGGGGAGAAGGGACTGGCGTATCAGGTGGCCATGGAAGCGACCCACCATGGCCCCACGGAGCTCCGGCGACCGGTCCTCTTCGTGGAGGTGGGCTCGGGCCCGGAGGAATGGGAAGATCCCAGGGCCGTGGAGGCGGTGGGGGCAGCAGCCTTAAAGGCTGCAGAGAACAGGGAGGCCTTCCCCAGGGCCATAGGGATAGGGGGGAAGCACTACGCCCCCATACACACGAAGTTTGCCCTGGAGAGTGCCGTCGCCATAGGGCATGTGATACCGGAGTATGCCCTCGACGCCCTCGATCCCGCGATCCTGGCCCATGCAGTGGCCAGGTCCAAGGCTGCCTTCGGCCTCCTGGACTGGAAGGGGATGCGGAGGGAGCAGAGGGAGAAGGTCCTCTCCATGGCCTCCTCCTTGGAACTGGAACTCAAGAGGGGCAGGGACCTCCTCAAAGAAAATATTTAAATACGTAGGATAGTATCTTACAGTAGGTTCGCTCAGGAGGCACACCTTGGAATCTACAGCGGGAGTCCTGAAGAAGGATGTTGAGTCCGTTAAGAGGACGAAGCTCGGCACTGAGTTGCAGAAGTCGGCGGTGGACGAGGAGCTGGAGAAGCTTCTCTCGAAGGTGAAGGCCCGGATCTTGGTCGTGGGGGCGGGCGGCGCCGGGAACAACACCATGTCCAGGCTGATGGAGACCGGTATCGAGGGGGCCGAGACCATCGCCGTGAATACCGATGCCCAGGACCTCCTCTACACCAATGCCCAAAGGAAGATTCTCATAGGGAGGGAACTCACGGGGGGGCTGGGAGCCGGCTCCATACCCCAGGTGGGGGAGGAGGCGGCCAGGGAGAGCGAGAACGAGCTGAAGGAGAACCTCCAGGGGGCTGATATCGTCTTCGTAACCTGCGGCCTCGGCGGGGGCACCGGCACAGGGAGCGCCCCGGTGATCGCCAATATCGCCCAGGATACCGGGGCCCTGACCGTGGGTGTGGTCACCTTCCCCTTCTCCATGGAGGGCATGAGGAGGCGGGGGAATGCGGAGATGGGCCTGGAGAAGCTGAGGAAGTATGCAGACACCGTCATCGTCATCCCCAACGACAGGCTCCTGGACATAGCACCCAACCTGCCCCTCTCGGCGGCCTTCAAGGTGGCGGACGAGATCCTCGTCAGGGCTGTGAAGGGTATAACGGAGCTCATCACCAAGCCCGGGCTCATCAACCTGGACTTCGCAGACGTCAGGGCTGTGATGGAAGGGGGCGGCGTCGCCATGATAGGGATGGGGGAGAGCGACACCGAGAAGAGGGCGACCGAGGCCATCGAGAAGGCCATCAACAGCCCTCTTTTGAGCGTGGACATCACGGGCGCGAAGGGCGCCCTCGTAAATGTGGTGGGTGGCGAGGACCTCAGCCTGGCTGAGGCGGAGCAGGTGGTGGAGATGGTGGCCCAGCGCCTGGACCCGAAGGCCAATATCATCTGGGGGGCGCAGATCGACGACGAGATGAAGGGCCTCCTCAGGGTCATGCTCGTCATCACTGGCGTCAGATCAAAGCAGATCTTCGGCTCCGGGGACGATATCATAAGGCCCAAGCGGGAGGGCTCCCTGAAGAAGGAGCTGGGGATAGACTTCATAGATTAGGTGGGGACGATGGAAAGGCTGAAGGAAATAACCAAGTCCCTGGAGGATAGGGGTTACCTCCAGTTCATCGGGGAGTGGGGGAGGGTGATGAAGCTCTCCAGGAAGCCCAGGAGCGATGAGTACGTTCTCACAGCGAAGATCACGGGGCTTGGGATGGCCATAGTGGGGATGATAGGTTTCTCTATCAGGATGATCATTCAGTTGACCGGGAAGACCCTCTGAGAGACCAAAAAGTATATAAATCCATCCTCAGACAGAACAGAGGGCTCCAGCCCCCGGTTTTTGGGTGGCTTTATGGAGAGTAAGATATACGCTGTGAGGACGACCATAGGGCAGGAGAGGAGCGTAGCCGATATGATGACCGCTCGCATAGGTAGGGAACACTTCGAGGTATACTCAATCCTCGTACCCCACGATATAAGGGGCTACGTCATGGCGGAGGCCCTGAACAAGACCGAGATCGAAAAGTCCCTGAGGGGGGTGAGCCACGCCAAGGGGATCGTGGAGGGCGAGATCGCCCTGGCCGACATAGAGAAGTTCTTCGAGCCGAAGCCCATGGTGACGAAGGTGGACACCGGGGACATCGTGGAGCTCATAAGCGGCCCCTTCAAGGGTGAGAAAGCCCGTGTCGTGAGGGTGGACGTGAAGAAGGAGGAGATCACCGTGGAGCTCTTCGAGGCCACGGTGCCGATACCTGTCACCGTCAAGGGAGACAGCATAAAGGTTGTCAGGAAGGAAGCAGAGAATGAAGCAAACGATTAGCGCCTTGGTAGACGGTGGGAAGGCCAGCGCCGGACCGCCCCTGGGCCCTGCCCTCGGTCCCATGGGGATCAACATAGGGGCGGTTGTAGGGGCCATAAACGAGAAGACGAAGGCCTTCGTGGGCATGAAGGTCCCGGTCAAGGTCATAATCGACCCTGCCACCAAGGAGTTCGATATCTCCGTGGGGACCCCGCCCACCAGCGCCCTTATAAAGAAGGAGCTCAATATAGAGTCGGGCTCCGGCGAGCCCAAGACGAAGATCGTGGGCGATCTATCGCTGGAAGGGGCCGTCAAGGTCGCCCAGATGAAACGAGACGGGATGCTCGCCGCCAGCCTCAAGGCCGCGGTGAAGGAGGTCCTGGGGGTCTGCGTATCCATGGGGGTCACCGTGGGCGGTAAGCCGGCCAAGGAGTTCCAGGCGGAGATAGCCCAGGGGCTCCACGACGGCGCATTGAAGGAGTGAGAAGATGGCCATAACCACCGAGGGCGTCCTCAAGGCTGTAGAGGGGATGAAGACCAGCTCCCCCAAGAGGAAGTTCAGGCAGAGTGTGGACCTCGCGTTGACCCTGAAAGAGCTGGACATGTCCAAGCCCGAGAACCGGATCAACGAGGAGCTTGTCCTGCCCAACGGGCGGGGCAAGGAGATCAAGGTGGGGGTCATAGCCGACGGCGAACTGGCCCTCCAGGCGAAGAAGGTGGCCGACACGGTCATAATGCGGGAGGAGCTCGAGGAGCTGGCCAAGGACAAGAAGGCTGCCAAGAAGCTGGCCAACGGCCACGACTTCTTCGTGGCCCAGTCCGACATGATGTCCATGATAGGGAAGACTCTCGGCCCGGTCCTAGGACCCAGAGGGAAGATGCCGAAGCCCGTACCGGCCAACGTCCAGATAGCCCCCGTGGTAGAGAGGCTGAAGAAGACCGTTAGGGTCAAGACCAAAGAGAAGCCCACCATCCACATCGTCGTAGGCATGGAAGATATGGAGGAGAAACAGCTGGCTGAGAACATCGAGACGGTCCTGAGGTTCATCGAGAGGAAGCTGGAGAGGGGCATGGAGAATGTGAGGTCCGTCTATATCAAGACCACCATGGGCCCCGGCGCCCGGCTGGAGGTCTGAGATGGCCCACGTGGCGAAGTGGAAGGAGGAAGAGGTCAAAGAGCTGGCGGACCTCATGGCCCAGTACCCGGTGGTGGGGATCCTGAATATGGAGGGCATGCCTGCACGGCAGCTCCAGAAGATGCGGGGCCTCTTGAGGGGCGAGGTGGTCATAAAGATGTCCAAGAAGTCCTTGATGGACCACGCCTTGGAGAAGGCCGCCATGGAGGAGAGGTCCCTCGGAGACCTGAGGGCCCAGATACATGGGCAGCCGGCCTTCATCTTCTCCAAGATCAATCCTTTCAAGCTCCGCAAGATCCTGGTCAAGAACAGGGCTCCGGCCCCCATCAAGGGGAATAGCGTGGCCCCCAAGGATATAAC
>JACQPM010000068.1 GCA_016207475.1 Methanobacteriota archaeon
CTCCAGGTTCGTATTCACCTGCTCCAGGGCGGCGGCGCAGGCCTGGAGGCCCTCCAGGAGGAACCGCAGGATATACCCCAGGAGTACCATGGCCGCCGTACCGTATACCGCAGGCAGGTAGGTGTTGTAGAGGAGGATGAGGCTCAGCCCCAATATGGTCCCAGGGACGGCGTAGCTCAACTGGACCGTGCCCCAGAGCACCGTCCCCAGCTTTCCCTTCCTCCTGTGGGCCACGTAACCCACGAAGAAGCCCAGGGCCGTGACCAGGAAGGCAGCCCCTACCGCCGTCCCGAGGCTGGCGACGATATAGTCCTTCTGGGACTGCAGGACTGAGAGGAAGGTATGGAGGGTGCCCACATGGTAGACCAGTAAGGCCAGGGGGAGGAAGGTGGAGGAGCCGATTACCCCGATGGCATAGAGGAGCCCGGGGTACCTCCACCTCCCAAGGGCTATGAGGGGTGCGGGTCTTGCGGCACTCCCCACCTGGGTGTAGTACCTGCCCCCCAGGGCCCGCCCCTGGAGGATGAGGACCAGGATGGCAAGGCCCAGGAGGACCCCCGAGAGGGCCGCAGCAGCCGAGATTTCGAAGCGGGTGTTGAGCTGGTGGTAGATCTCAGTGGTGAAGGTATTCACCCTCAGGATGGAGACGGCCCCGAAGTCGGCCAGGGCGTAGAGGAAGACCATGAGGGAGCCGGCCAGGATGCTGGGCATGAGGAGGGGGAGGGTGACCCTGGTGAAGATCCCCACCGTCCCTTCACCCAGGGACCTGGCCGCCTCCTCCAGAGCCGGGTTTGTAGACTCCAGGGCGGCGGCCGCCAGGAGGAGGATGAAGGGGTATGTGAAGAGCCCCAGGACCAGGACGCCCCCCCAGAAGCTGTAGACGTTGAAGATGGGCCCCCCTGCAGTTCCTGAGAGGGCCCTGTTGACGATCCCCACCGGGCCGAAGAGGGTTACGAAGGTCAGGGCCCCTATGTAGGGGGGAATCGCCAGCGGCAGGACCCCCAGCCAGCGCCAGAGGCTCCTCCATGGGAGGTCGGTCCTCACCACCAGCCACGCCAGGGGGAGGCCCAGGAGGAGGGCGAGAGCCGTGGAGAGGGTCGCCAGGAGGCCGGTCCTGAGGATGAGGGCCGGAAGGCCGGTCTTCCAGAGGTGGACCAAGGCCTTGGTCCCGGAGGCGTAGACCAGATATCCCAGGTAGAGGACTGGGGAGAGCATCAGGGCCAGGATCAAGGCCACTGCTGCGGCCAGGCTGACCGATGCCCACCCCATCCCTGCCCTAACCATGGACTACCACTGGGTGCTCGTCTTGGCCAGGAGGGCCAGGGTCGGGTCCGCGAGCTCTGCAAGCCTCTGCTGGCTCACTTTGGACTGTCGGAAGTCCTTCAGGGGCCGCACCTCCCCAGGGTCTGCCCCTGGGACGAGGGGGATCTCGTAGGCCCCCTTGTTGAGGAGGGCCTGGGCCTCGGGACCCAGGATGAAGTCGACGAACTTCCGGGCGGCCTCCGCGTTCCTGGCGCCCTTTATTATGGCCACGGTGTTGGGGTTGACCAGGGCACCCACCCCCCCATCCCCCTGGTCAGGATAGACCACGCCGACGGGGTAGTTGGCCTTGATGGCCAGGTGGTAGTTGGGAGAGTTGGTCAGCCCGATGGCGAACTCCCCCTTGCCCACCCCCTGCCAGACGTCGGAGTTGTCGGGCAGGATTTTTATATCGTTGGCCACGAGGGTCGAGATGTAGTTCTTGGTGAACTCCTCGCCCTTGAGGTCCAGGATGGAGGAGACCCAGCTGAGGGTGGTCCTCTCCCTGGTGGCCGCTATGGCTGCCTTCCCCTTCCACCGGGGGTCCGTGAGCTGGAAGACGGACTTGGGGACCTCGCCCTCCTTCACCAGGTCCTTGTTGTATATGATCACCCGGGCCCTCCCGGAGATGCCGGTCCAGTACCCGGCGCCGCTCTTATACTCGGGGGGCATATCTTTGGCTTCGGGGGAGACGTATGGCGCCAGGACCCCCTCCTTGGCCAGGATCTCGTTCACCCCGGCCTCCGTGGCTACGAAGATATCGCCCCTGGGGTTCTCCCTCTCCTGGATGATCTCGTTGGCCAGGCCCGAGGTCTTCCCTACCTTGAGATTCACCTTTATCCCAGTGGTCCTGGTGAAGGCTTCGGTGACAGGCTTTATGGCCGTCTCCTTCCGGCCCGAATATACAACCAGCTCCTGGGACTGGGGCTGTGTGGTTATAACTGGCGCTGCCGTCGCCGCGGGGGCCTCGGTCCTCGGGGCCTGGACGCAGCCGGCTAAAATGGCAATCAGCATCATGCTCAAGATGGACAGGTATATCGCTCTCTTCAAGGTGTTACCTCCTCTCTCATTTTAGGTATCCCTAAAACTCTCGGGGTATATAAAGTTTTTGTCCTCTGCACCCCACCACCTCCCCGTGGGCCATCTCGACGACCCTGTCCCCCAGCTCCCCTATCTCGGGGTTGTGGGTCACCACCAGGACCGTCTTCCCAAGGCGGTGGAGCCCCCGGAAGATCTCCAGCACGTTCTCCTCATTCTCCCTGTCCAGGTTACCGGTGGGCTCGTCGGCCAGGACGATCTTCGGGTCGTTTATCAGGGCCCTGACGATGCAGACCCTCTGCTGTTCGCCCCCCGAGAGGTGGCCGGGGAGATGGTGTAAGCGATCTCCCAGGCCCACGCATTCGAGGGCTTTGGTTGCTTCGCATTCGTCCTCGATGCTGTGGAAGTACTGGGCCAGCATGACGTTCTCCAGGGCGGTCAGATGAGGTACGAGGTGGAACTGCTGGAAGACGAGGCCTATATTCTCCCTCCGGAACCTCGCCCTCCCCCCCTGGTCCAGGGATGTTATATCCACATCACAGACCCTGAGGGTCCCGCTGGTGGGGGTGTCCAGACAGCCTACGAGATTCAAGAGGGTCGTCTTGCCGCTCCCTGAGGGCCCCATTACGGAGATCCACTCCCCGCCCTCTACGGAGAGATTGACGGTCTTCAGGGCGCAGACCCTCTCGTCGTACCACTTGCTCAGATTCTCGGCCCTTATCAGTTCCATCCTAATCACCCCTCAGGGTCACCGCAGGATCGACCTCCAGGGCCCGTCGGACAGGGGGGAGGCTGCCCACGAGGGCTACGGCGAGGGAGGCGAGGATGGTGATGGGCAGGACCGCCGGTTCGATTGGGAGGGGGGACCCGAAGACCTCCCTTCCGAGGAACCAGACCAGTACGAGGCCCAGGAGATAGCCCAGGAGGCCCCCCACAATGCCCAGGATGGAAGCCTCGGCCAGGAAGAGGTAGGCCACATGCCTGCTTCCGGCACCCAGAGCCCTCATCAGGCCGACCTCGCGCTCCCTCTCAAGGACGCTGGTGAGCATGGTGGCAGCGACGGCCAGGGTCGAGGCGCCGACGACGGAGGCTGTCACCAGGGCCAGGAGCAGCTGCATCTTCCCCAGGAGGAGGGCCTCGGACTCGGAGATCTGCCGGACCTCCTTTGCCCTGACCCCCAGCCTCCCCTCCAGCCTCTCGGCCGCCTGGCGAGGATCCCCGAGGGCCCTCGCCTGGATCAAGGACGCGCCTCTCTCCCCCGTTATCAGCTGGGCCTCCTCCAGTCTCACGAAGACCTGGCTCTCCTCGGAGCTGCCAGTCTCCACGATCCCAGCCACCTTGAACTGGCGCCCACCGATCTCAAGGGTACCCCCGATACCCACGCCCAGCTCCCTGGCGGCCCTGGCCCCCACCATGGCCTCGCCGTCCATCTCGGCCCACCTGCCTGTGACCTTCCACCACGGGTCGATCCTCCTGGCGCCTTCGAACCATGTCCCGGCCAGGACGACGTCCCTGCCCCCGATATCCACGATGCTGTAGAGGTAGGGCGCGTAGTCTGCGACGGCGGGATCGTCTATCCTCAAGCCCTCTGTCTCTATGGTGCCCCCGTCCCTGGGAAGGAGGAGGAAGTTCGCGCCATACGACCTGAGCTCCCTGCCCATCTCCCCCCTTATGTCCCAAGTGACGGTGAGAAGGGCAGAGACCATCGCAGCCCCCAGCAGGATAGCCATCACAGCCGTGGCCAGCCTCTGCCTCCTAGCCTTCAACGACCTCCAGAGGACCTTGGCGAGCATCTAATCCCCCCGCATCACGAGGGCCGGCTCCACTTTCGCCGCCCTCCTCACTGGCGATAAGCACCCCAGGAAGGCCACCAGCGTAGAAAGAGCCAGCGTGACCCCCAATGCCAGAGGGCTCGTCCCGACGGGCGTGCCGAAGACCCGGGAGCCTATAGCTCCCGCCAGGAGGAGTCCTAAGAAGGCCCCAATGGCCCCACCCGCGAGGCCTACGGCGCCAGCCTCGGCAAAGAAGAGCTGGTATATCTGTCCCTCATCCGCCCCTAGGGCTTTCATCAAGCCCACCTCCCGCTGCCTCTCGAAGATGGAGGTGGTCATGGCCGCCATAACTCCCAGGGCGGAGGCGGCCAGGGCTACGGAGGTTATTAGGAAGAGCATCCCCTCGAATTTCAGGAGCAGCCTGCCCTCGTTCTCGGCCACCTGCCTTATGGGCCTGGCCTCCGCACCCGGCAGGGCCTCCTCCAGCTGGAGGGTGATGGACGAGATGTAGGGCGTGCAGTACCAGACCTCGTACTCCTCAGGGCTCAGCCTCTTCGGGTCCACCTCGCCCCTCTCGGGGGTCGTGAGGGCGCTGACCAGGACCTTGTCGACGCCGTCATCTCTCCCGAAGAGCCTCTGGGCCTCGCCCAGGTGGACGAAGACCTGGCCTTCCTCCCCACCGCCGGTGGTCAGGATACCTGCCGTGGCGAAGTACTCTTCCTTCCCCTGGTAGGAGGCCTTGAAGACCGTCCCAATACCCAGGCCCATCCTCTCGGCCACCGAGGCGCCCACGAGCGCTTCCCCAGGCGCTGGCCAACGGCCCTCCACCTTCCACCAGGGGAATACCCTCTTGGCCCCGGTCGTGAAGGTGGCGCCTGCCTCTTCCACCCTCCGATCCCCGAACCACGCCCTCCCCAGGGCAGGGACCTCGACCCCTTCATCGAAGTAGGTGCCCGTCAGCACCGTCTTCGTCCCACCCACCTCCGCCATCCCGCTCAGGTAAGGGACGTAGCCGAGGATGTTGTGCCTCCAGAAGACGGTCTTTATCTTGTACAGCTCCCTCTCATCGAGATACTTCTCTTTCTTGACGCTGTAGTCTACCCCGCCGATCTCCAAGGGGAGGGTGCTGTTCTCGGGGATCAAAAGGATATTTGCCCCATAGGCCCTGAACTCCCTGCCCATCTTCTCGTTTATGTCCAGGGCCACGGTGATGAGGGCAGATGCAACCGAGGCCCCCATCACAACGGCCAGGAGGGCGAGCACGATCCTGGACCACCTCCTCCGGATGGACTTGCGGAGCAGGTGAAAGAACATATCACCTCGCGAAGAGGGAGGCCCTTGACCCCAGGTCCGCTGTCTTTATGGCTATCTCATCTCCATCGATCAGGTATGGCAGCTCGATGGGATTGCACCCGCCCCCGAGCCCTATCGTGTCGATATTTATGGGGGCCCCGCACCTCTTGCAGATCACGTTCTCGCCCTCCTGGACGTAGCCCGCGTCCCCGCAGAGGCTGCAGGCATCGTACGCCACGGCCACGGACCCGTCCCCCCTCTTGATGGCCAGGACCCGCACATCGGCATCGTCCTGGGGGCCGTGCATGGGGCAATCCTTCATATCGCAGACGTACTTGTGGAGGGACCCGTCGCCGGCGCTGGAGAGCTTTATCTTCACGGTCCCGTTCTCTGGGGAGACCTTCTCAGGCACCGGGTCGTAACTCGCCCCGAGGGCCGAGATCTGGTAGCCGGTGAAGACCATGAGGAGGACGATGGAAGAGGCCCCGATGGCGATCTTCCTGGCCCGCTCCCTCCTGGCTGCTCCCAGGGCCTTTCTCCTCTCGATGCCTTGGAGGCCCTCGGCGCTGATAGACTGCCAGGGGACCAGCATGAAGAGGAGCAGGAGGAAGAAGAGCATTATACCCGTGAATGCTACGGAGGCGGGGTCCTTGACCAGGGGCCCTATGATCCGCATCCCCACGGGCCCAAGGGTTATGATCCCGACCTCGGACCACTCATGGATCCCGCCTACGATCAACTGGAAGATTATTACGGCCAGCATGGCCCCCGTTATCTTGAAGAACCTTCCCAGGTCCATCCTCAGGCTACCTTTAATAAACAGGTAGCCAAACACCGCCGCCAGAGCCAGGCCCGCACCTCCCTCCAACGCCGTACCGATGCTCGCTTCTTTCGCTGTCGCCGATAGGAACAATACTATCTCTGCGCCCTCTCTGTATATCATAAAAAAAGTGAGCGCCAGAACGCCCAGTGCCTGACATTTATTGAAGGCGCCCTCGACGCCTTGCTCGATATCCTGCTTGATATGCCTGGAGGCGCGGTGCATCCACAGCAGCATCGTACCTATGAAGAATGCCGCTATGAAGAACATCAAGCCCTCCATGAACTCACTCCACTCTGCAAGAAGCATTTGAATCGCTATGGCTGTGGCAATGCTTCCTGCCACAGCCGCAATTATCCCGACGTATACGTATTTTTTCAGCGCCTGTTTATTGGTCTTGGCGAGATACGCAAGTATTATGCCAATTACAAGGGCAGCTTCTATTCCTTCTCTCAAGGTGATCGTCAACGTCTCGAACACGGCTTCCACTCCTGCCTTCTTTAGGTTCCCCTAAACGTGCCCTCTATATAGATATTTCGGCTTACCTAAAACATCTGACTCGAGGTAAAAAGTAATTTGAAGGCGGAGAGCAGAATCTTGAGTGGATGCAGGTCTATAACACCCTCGGTAAGAAGAAGGAGGAGTTCACGCCCCTGAAGGAAGGGGAGGTGGGGATGTACGTCTGCGGCCCCACGGTCTATGACCTCTCCCACCTGGGCCACGCCAGGACCTACATAGCCTTCGACATGATCGTCAGGTACCTCAGGGTCAGGGGCTACAAGGTGTGCTACGTCGTGAACATAACGGATATAGACGACAAGATCATAGCCAGGGCGCGGGAGCTGGGCGAGGCGCCGCAGGCTCTGGCCAAGAGGTTCGAGGCCGAGTTCTTCGCAGACATGGATACCTTAGGTATGCTCAGGGCGGATCACTACCCGAAGGTCTCGGGGCACATGCCGGAGATCATCAAGATTATAGAGAGGCTCCTGGAGAAGGGATGCGCCTACCGGGCTGGGGGGGACGTCTACTTCAGCGTCGATCTGGCCGTGGGGTATGGGAGGCTCTCCGGGCAGAGTGCCGAGGAGATGCTCGCCGGGGCCAGGGTTGAGGTCAACCCCCTCAAGAGAAACCAACTGGACTTCGCCCTTTGGAAGGGGGCCAAGGGGGGGGAGCCCTCCTGGGAGAGCCCCTGGGGGCCAGGGAGGCCCGGCTGGCATGTCGAGTGCTCGGCCATGGGCGTCAAATATCTCGGCGAGCAGTTCGATATCCACGGCGGTGCCCTGGACCTCATCTTCCCACACCACGAGAACGAGATCCAACAGTCCGAGGGGGCCACCGGGAAGGGGCCCTTCGTCAGGTACTGGCTCCACACGGGCTTCCTTCTGGTCAAGGGCGAGAAGATGTCGAAGTCCCTGGGGAACTTCATCACCATCAAGGATGTCCTAAAGGGGCATGACCCAGAGGCCCTCCGCCTCTTCTTCCTCTCGGTCCATTACCGCTCGCCCATAGACTTCGAGTATCAGAACTTGCAGAACGCAGAAAAGAATTTGGAGAGGCTTTATAATGCTTTGAATTTCGTAGATAGAATAGAAAAAAGTACTGATGAAATAAAAGGGATTAAAGATATTTTAGAATCACATAAAAATAAATTTTACAGTGCTATGGATGATGATTTTAATACATCGAAAGCCTTATCGCATGTCTATGAATTGACTGGCGAGATATTTAAAATAGGGCCTAAAGCGAAGGCTGATGATCTTCTGTCTCTGAGAGACTTCCTGGGGGAGGTGGGTTACATCTTTGGGATCCTCCAGAGGGAGCCCCAGATCAAGGGGCTGGAGGAGGCGCTCCGCGCGCTGGCGATCAGTCTGGGGATCGAGCTGGCCGCAGCGACAGATTACAGAGGGGCCATAGAGGCGGTGATAGCGGCCAGGGAGACTCTCAGGAGGGGGAAGGAGTATGCGGCGGCGGACCGCATAAGGCAGGAGCTGATGGGGATGGGCGTCATCCTGGAGGATTCCAAAGACGGCCCGGTCTGGAGGCTGAAGCGGGCCCCTAGGGGCGCCTCCTCCTCTTGAATTCCGTCGAGATCTCCTCCAGGCTTATGCCCTTGTACCCCAGGAGGACGAGGATGTGGAATACGAGGTCCGTTGCCTCCAAGACCACCGCCTCCCTCTCGGCGTTCTTGGAGGCGACTATGAGCTCTGTTGCCTCCTCGCCTATCTTCTCCAAAATCTTATCCTCTCCTTCCCTGAGGAGGGAGGAGACGTAGGACCCGTCCCTGGGGCGTGCCTTCCTATCGGCTATGACTTTCTCTACCTCGCCAAGTATCTCCATAGAAAGGGCTATCCGCATGAGGAGATAAAGGTTCTCTCGTGGCCAAGCGCCTTCTTGACGAGTTGAGGTGGCACCCCAAGAGATCCATCAGGGGTGTGGTGATCTCCTACCTCCATCGGGGTGCCCCCGGGGACAGGGCTACGGTGATGGCCGACGAGGTGGTGAGGTTCGAGAGGTCCTTCTTCGTCTATGAGCGGGAGGGGAGGGAGGTCTCCATACCTTACCACAGGATAAGGGAGGTGAAGCGAGGCGACGAAGTGATCTGGCGGCGCCCTACCTCTTGAGATAGAGTTTCGTGGCCCCAACGATGGCGTCCGTCAATATGGGCGCGGCCCAGGGTGCGGAGGACCTGATGGACTCCAGGAGGACCTTCACCTTCCTGAAGCTGGGCTCCTCCTTCGCAAACTCGCCCTCGATCTCCCGCACCTGGGTTATGAGCCTCTCCCTGGCGGCCGCGTCCCTCATCTCCATCTTTTCTATCTGGACCATAACGGTCCCGAAGCTGATAAAGGCCTGGACCTCGGGCCTCTGCATCTCCTTCTCTCCCTTGGGCACGGCCACAACCCTCAGGGCTGGCGGCGGGCCTGCCTTAGCAGCACTGGGCGCGGGGGCTCTTGGGGCGTTCTTGGGGCTCCCTGCGGCCTCGATCCCTGCAGGGGTGATCTTGGCTATGAACTTCCCGCCCACAGACCTGCGGACCTCCAGGAGCCCCTTCTCTTCCAGGCGCCTGACATTGGCTATGATGGTGTCCTTGGGCACGCCAAGGGCCTCGCTCAGGTTGTCGCCAGGGCGGTAGAAATTGGGCTTGACCTTGTTATGCTCGTAGAAGGCCCTCAGGATCTCCATCTGCAGATCATCAGAGACCATAAATAATCTAAGATGGGGCGGCTCTGTATATAACCTTTACGAAATGGTGCGAATAAAAAGGGAAGAAGAAGGGCCTACTTCTTCTTCACACCCAGTACCGTCTCCCAGTCGTAGGCGTGCCCCTCTTCGTCGGTGAGGATCTCCTCCAGCA
>JACQPM010000069.1 GCA_016207475.1 Methanobacteriota archaeon
CATGATCTCCCCCATCTTCTCGAGCCTGAAGAGCCTCCCCACCTCTATCGAGGCGTAGAGGAGCCAGTCCGCCAGATCGATCTTGTTCCGCAGGTCCCCGGGGCCTATGGAGTACTTCTCGAGGATGAAGTCCTCGCCGTGCTCGTCGATCCAGTCCCGCAGGAGGAGGGCGGTCTTCATCTGGGCAAGGAACTCCTCGTACCTCCAGGGCTCCGAGAGCTGGCTCGGCGCCGGGAGGAGGAGGCGGGACTCGTTCTCCAGGGCCTCCTTGATGCAGGGCTCGTAGTCCCTCGCCCTGAGGTAGAGCCCCCGGATCTCCGGGAGGGCGGCTATGAGTTGGAGGTAGGAGATGGCCGAGGTCTTGACTTCCCGGGCCTTGAAGAGGCCATCCCTCAGGGTCACGGCTGAGAGAGGGTCTATGTAGAGCTCGCAAGCTCTTCTCCCGAAGGGGGTCGGCTCCAGGAGCCCGCCCTTATCCTCGCAGAGGCCCTCCCGCAGGAGGAGCTCCACGATCTTATCCAGGTGGCCCTCCAGGAGGTAGAGCTCCTGCTGGTGGGCGAAGAAGGTCCGGGAGAAGAAGTCCAGGAGCCCCTGGGGGGAAGACGCGTACCCCAGGGCGATGGTGGCCAGGACGTGGGTCCTCAGGGCGGACTCCACCCCCAGCTTGGAGTAGATCCTCTCGGGCTCTCCCAGGACGTAGTTGTCCAGGAGGTAGGTCCGCTCCTCGGGGGACTTGGCGATGAGGATCGCCTCCCCCTCACTGTCGTACTTGGGCCTCCCGGCCCTCCCGCACATCTGCTTGTACTCCAGGACTGAGATTTCGACCTTCCCCAGCTCCGCCTCGTACCTGGTGTGCTCCCTTATCACCACCCTCCGGGCCGGCAGGTTCACGCCGGCGGCCAGGGTCGGGGTGGCGGCCAGGATTTTTATCAGATTACTCTTGAAGCCCCCCTCCACGAGCCTCCTCTGGAGGGCCGTAAGGCCAGCGTGGTGGAAGGCAGTCCCCCTCCTCACGCAGTCCCCAAGCCTCTTCACCACCCTGGTGGGCTCCGCGAGGGAGGCCGCCAACTCTTCGGCCAGGGCTGCCAGCGCCTCCTCCTCTGCCCGTCCGAGGAGGCGGTTGATGGAGGGGGCCAGGTCGAGCGCCGTCCTCTCGGCGCCGGCCCTCGTGTTCACGAAGATCAGCCCCTGCCCCTTCGTCTTGACCACGTCCAGGGCCAGAGCCAGGGGCGGGGCCTTCGCCCCTTCCTCGATCTTCTCGACCTTGGAGTCGCTGAAGAGTATCTCCCCGTCATAATAGACCCCCTCCCTGAGAGGGACTGGGCGCCAGTCGCTCCTGACCAGCTCGGCCCCCAGCCAGGCGGCGATCTCCTCCGCATTCTTGACGGTGGCGCTCAGCCCCAGGACCAGGATCTGGGGGTTAAGGTGCCTCAGCCTGGCGATGGTCACCTCCAGTGTGGGGCCTCTTCCAGCATCGTGGATGAGGTGGATCTCGTCGGCCACCAGCACCTTCACGTCCTTCAGCCACGGGGCGTTGTGCCTGAGGAGGCTGTCGGCCTTCTCGGAGGTCGTCACCACGATCTGGTACTCGGCCAGCCAGCTGTCGGTGGTGTCGTAATCCCCAGTGGAGATGGCGCACCCGATGCCGAGCCTCTCGTACCTCTTGAACTCCTCCGCCTTCTCGGAGGCCAACGCCCGCAAGGGCACCACGTAGAGGCACTTGCCGCCCCGCTCCAGGAGGGCCCTGAGCATGAGGAGCTCGGCGATGAGGGTCTTCCCGCTGGCCGTGGGTACGCTCACCAGGAAGGAGCGCTCAAGGCCGAGGAGCCCCTTCCTGACTGCCTCCTCCTGGGGCGGGTAGAGCTCCTCTATCCCCTCCTCTTCCAGGAGGGCAACGGCCTCCCGGGGGATGCCGTACCCGCAGAGCTCCGAGGTGCGCATAGTCAAGTTTCGACTGCCGTTAATATATCCATACCCTCATGGAAGGTCCTGGCGGCGGTCATGCCATCTCTGGCCTGAGGTAAGTCAGGATCTCCTCCAGGAGGGCGTCCCTGTTCTGGAGGGTGAGGGTGAAGAGCTTCACGTCCCGCCTCCCCTTTATCGCCTGGACGAACCCGTCGCCGGCCTCCTTCACGACCCCCAGGAGGGGCGTCGGGCTCTCCAGGGCCCTGGCCATGAGCGAGCGGAACCTCTCGGAGAGGAGCTCCATCTTCCCTATCTCGTCCACCACCAGCAGTTCCATCCCTCCAACGGCCTCCTCCAGCTCCGGCAGGGCGATCTCCTCAAAGGCCTTCAAGTCCACCCCGTACTTACCGACCCTGTAGGCAGACCTGATATCCACGTGGGCCAGGGTGCCCTCCCTCCCGCCGAAGGTCCTTACCATGAAGCCCTCCCGCTCCCCTCCAACCCTGATCTCCTCGGTGTAGAAGCCCCTGGGCCGGACCCCCAGCCTCTCCACCAGCCTCTTCACCAGGGTCGTCTTCCCAACCCCGGGCCTCCCGGTGATCAGTACGTTCTTGGTCATACGATGGCCTTTCTTCCGTCTTTCAAATCTAAAGACATTTCCACGGCCAAGGACGGAAAGCTTATCATGGGACGCGGGCGAATACCCAGCGATGGAGAAGGGGGTCAACATCTACTTGGTTGGGACGGCCGGTTCCGGTAAGACGGCCCTCACCAGGGCCTTCCAGGAGTGGGCCCAGGCGGAGGGGCTCCAGGTATCGACCGTCAACCTCGACCCCGGCGCCGAGTACCTGCCCTACTCGCCGGAGGTGGACGTGAGGGACTGGGTGAGCCTCAAGGAGGTGATGCAGGAGCACGGCCTCGGCCCCAACGGTGCCCAGATCATGTGCGCCGACCTCATAGCCCTGAAGGCCGAGGAGCTGAAGGAGGCCGTGGCCGAGGCACCGGCGGATTATATCGTCATAGACGCCCCGGGACAGATGGAGCTCTTCGCCTACCGCCTGGCCAGCGAGGTGGTGGTGAAGGTCCTGGGTGAGGAGAGGTCGGTGATGGGGTTCCTCTTCGACCCGGCCCTGGCCAAGACCCCCTCGGGTTTCGTCTCCCTCCTCCTCCTCTCCGCCTCGGTCCAGTTCAGGTTCCCTGTGCCCTTCATCAACCTCCTGGCCAAGGTCGATCTCCTGGCCCCAGAGGAGCTGGACAGCATCCTGCGGTGGTCCGAGGACTACTACGCCCTCCACGACGCCCTCATCGCTTCTCCAGCAGGGATGAGGAGGGAGAGCAGCGTGGAGCTCCTGAGGGCCTTCGAGACCCTGGGGCTCTACAGGGCCCTGACTCCCACCTCCTCCCAGACCCGCCAGGGCATGGCCGATATATACAACCTCGTCCAGCAGATCTTCTCAGGCGGCGAGGACGCCTAGCAAGATTAATATTGCCATTTGGAAAGGAATCACCATGAAGCTCCTCTACAAGGGCAAGGCCAAGAGCGTCTACGAGAGGGACCCCGGGACCCTGGTGATGGAGTTCAGGGACGACCTCACCGCCGGGGACGGGGCCAAGAGGGAGACGAAGGCAGGGAAGGGGGCGATAAACGCCGGGATCAGCGCCAGGCTCTTCCAGGTCCTGCAGGACGGGGGAATAGAGACTCACTTCCTGCGGTTTGAAGAACCGAACCGCCACGTCGTGAAGAAGGTGGAGATCGTACCCCTGGAGGTCATCTGCAGGAACATCGCCACAGGGAGCCTGGTGAGGCGCTACCCCTTCAAGGAAGGGCAGGAGCTCCATCCTCCCATCGTGGAGATGGGCTACAAGTCCGACGAGTACCACGACCCCTTCCTGAACGACGCCATCGCCATGGCCCTCAAGCTCTGCACCAGGGAGGAGCTGGAGAGGATGAGGGAGATCACCCTGAGGGTGAACGACCTACTCAAGGGCTTCCTCCTGGAGAGGGGGATAATCCTGGTGGACTTCAAGGTGGAGTTCGGGCGGTGGGATGGGCGGATCATCCTGGCCGACGAGATCTCCCCCGACACCTGCCGCTTCTGGGACGCCGAGACCAGGCAGGTGATGGACAAGGACCGGTTCAGGAAGGACATGGGCGAGGTCCTGGAGTACTACCGGGAGGTCCAGAGAAGGGTCCTGGGGTGAGGCTCGTCTCCTTCACAACCTCCTCACGTACTCCACCATATTCCTGAGGAGGAGGTAGCCGTCCCCGTACCCCTCCCCACCCGTCCTGGTCCAATCTGGATATAAGATCCTGAGGAAGGCCCTCTCTGGGTGGGGCATCAGGCCCAGGACGTTCCCCTGGGGGTTGGTGATGCCCGCTATGTCGCCGGCTGAGCCGTTGGGGTTCTCTGGATAGCGCCCCCCGGCCGGCTCCCCGGACCCCAGGGCGTACCTCAGGGCCACCTGCCCGTTCGCCTCGAGGCGCTCCAGGCCGCCGGGCGGGAGGACCACCCTCCCCTCCCCGTGGGCCACCGGCATCCTGAGGACGGGCGGCATGCCCTTAGTGAATGGGCAGGAGCTCTCCCCGGCCCGGAGGTGGACCCACCGGTCCTCGAAGTGCGAAGATGCGTTCTTGGAGAGGGCCATCTCAGGGAACCTGCTGGTCCCCTCGAACCCGGGGAGGAGGCCCGCCTCGGCCAGGACCTGGAAGCCGTTGCATATCCCGAGGACCGGCCTGCCCTCGTCCACGAAGCGGGAGAGTCTCTCTCCCAAGGCATGACTCAGGACTCTCCCGACGATGGCCCCGGACCTTATGTGGTCTCCGTAGGAGAAGCCCCCCGGGATAACCAGGCCCGAATATCCGAGAATATCCACCCTTCCATCCAGGAGCCTCTTGAGGTGGACCACCTCGGCCCCGCACCCCAGCTCCTCCAGGGCCCTGGCTGTCTCCCCATCGCAGTTAGTGCCAGGGGCCCTGAGGATACAGAAGTTCATAGGGATGCCTCCCAGGCATCCCGGAGGGCGTCGAGGCCCGCCTTCAGCAGGGTCTTCTTGCCCTTCTTCACGACGAGCTCTTTATCATCCACCGTCTTTCCTATGGAAGCCACGGAGTGGCCTCGGAGGGCGGCCTCGAACTCCGGGGAGTCTTCCTCCCTCACCTCCACCAGGAGGCGGCTGTTGGACTCGGAGAAGAAGACCTTGTCTTCTCTCATCCTGCCGGCCAGGGGGACCTTCCCCAGGTCCAGCTCCAGGCCCACGGAACCGGCGAAGGCCATCTCCGCCGCCGCCACGCCCAATCCGCCTTCCGAGAGGTCGTGGCAGGCCCTGACGAGGCCCATGTCCATCGCCTTTATCAAAGCTTCGAAGAGCTCCCGGGCCTCATCCGGGTAGACCCTGGGGACGTTCTTTCCCGTATGACCCTTTATCTTGTAGTAGTGGGACCCCCCAAGCTCGTCGCGGGTGGTCCCGAGGACGTAGAGCCTGTGGCCGGGTCCTTTCAGGTCCATGGAGACGGCCCGCCGGACGTCCGGGATTATCCCCAGGGCCGAGATCAGGAGGGTGGGGGTCACTGGACCCAGGGGCGATTCATTGTAGAGGCTGTCCTTGCCTGAGATGAAGGGAGTGCCATGGGCCAGGGCCGTGTCTGAGCATCCCTTGGCCGCTCTCACCAGCTGCCCCAGGACCTCGGGCCTCTCGGGGTTCCCGAAGCAGAAGTTGTCCAGGAGGGCTATCCGCCGCCCCCCCACCGCCGTGTTGTTCCGGACCGCCTCGTCGACGGCGGAGGCCGCCATCCAGTAGGGGTCTATCTTCCCGTACTCGGGGTTGAGGCCGTTGGAGAGGACGGCCCCCTTCCAGGAGTCGTAGAGCGGCCTCAAAACGGCGGCATCCCCGGGCCCGTATCCATGGATAGGCTTCAGGATGGTCGCGGCCCTGACCTCGTGGTCGTAGGTCCTTATTACCCCCTCCCTGCTGGCCACGTTGGGCGAGCCCAGGATCCTCAGGAGGTCCCCGCCTAGGTCCTTGTCCATGGGGAAGGAGGGCTCCTCCAGCCGAGGCGGCTTCCACTTCGCCTTCCTGGCCACCATGGGGCAGCCTCGGAAGAGGAAGGCCAGATCCAGGTCCGCCACCTCCTCCCCTCTGTAGAGGACCCTGAGCCTCTTCCCAGGGACGAACTCCCCTATGGGGGTCGCCTCCACCTCCTCCTCGGCGAAGTGCTCCATCACCCTATCCAGATTTGCCTTGGGGACTGCCAGGAGCATCCGCTCCTGCGATTCGGAGATCCAGACCTCCCAGGGCCTCATCCCTGGGTACTTTAGGGGGACCCTCTCCAGGTGGACCAGGGCGCCTAGTCCGGCCCTGTGGGCCATCTCGCCCACGGCAGAAGAGAGACCACCACCCCCCAGGTCCGTTATGGCGGAGCCAAGGCCGAGCTCTCTCACCCTCAGGATACCGCGCTTGATCTTCTCCTCCTCTATGGGGTCCCCTATCTGGACAGCCGTGGCCGAGACCTCCTCGCTCCGTTCATGGAGCTCGGCCGAGGCGAAGGTGACGCCGTGGACCCCGTCCCTCCCTGTCTTGCCGCCCACCAATAGGACAGCATCACCGGGCTTCACATCCCTGGCGTACTTGGCCTTGGGCACCAGCCCCAGGGTCCCGCAGAAGACCAGCGGATTCCCAACATAGCTCCTGTCGAAGTATATGGCCCCGTTGACCGTCGGGATCCCCATGTTGTTGCCGTAGGCGCCTATCCCCGCCACCACGTAGCTGTGGATGAAGCGGGGGTGCTTGACCCCGGGCGGGAGTTCCTCGTAGGGGAGGTCAAGGGGGCCGAAGCAGAGCACGTCCGTGTTGGCTATGGGCTCCCCCCAGACCCCCAGGATGTCCCTGATCACACCGCCCACCCCGGTGGCAGCGCCGCCGAAGGGCTCCACGGCCGAGGGGTGGTTGTGGGTCTCCACCTTGAAGGCCAGGGCCATCTCCCCTTCGAAGTCCACTAACCCAGCATTGTCCTCGAAGACCGAGAAGCACCACGGGAGCCTGAGCTTGGAGGTAACTCCAGCTATGGTATCCCTGAAGAGCTCTATGACCTCTCCATCGAGCTCGATCCTCCCCTTGAAGGTCTTGTGGATGCAGTGCTCGGACCATGTCTGGGCGAAGGTCTCCAGCTCCACGTCCGTGGGCTCCCTCCCCGCGGCCCTGAAGTGGTCCCTTATGGTACCCATCTCCTCCCTGCTGAGGGAGAGCTGCCTCTCCCTGCTCGTCCTGAGAAGCTCATCCTCTCCCAGAGACCTGAGGGGTACCGTGAGCCTGGCCGGGGGGCTACTCATCCTCCCCCTCTATCCCCCTTATGGTGTAGTCCTGGCTGACTGGGTTGGCCAGGAGGCGGCGGCAGATCTCCTCCACGTCCCCCCTGGAGCAGTTGCCTTTTATCAGGTAGACCTTGGCGGTGGAGACCCCCTCGACCCCGCCGAAGCCCAGGGCCTTGAGCCCCTTCAGGGTGGACTCTCCCTCCGAGTCCTGGACCCCCCGCTTGTAAGAGACCCTGACCTCCCAGAGCATAGAACACCCCATAGATGAATGTTAACGTATATAATACCAGGACGCCACCCGGGTCTCCGAGGCGATGCGCCGGCTCAGCTCCCAGAGCTCCCCGGCGGTCATGCCATCCTCGATCCTGACCTGGGCCCAGGCCCCTCCGGCGGCCAGGGGATGGAAGACGCCCTCCAGCGCCAAGCGTTCCATGGTGGGGAGGTCCGCCTCCTCCCTCACCCAGGAGGCGGGGGTGTAATACACGCCGGTGCCTATATCCCCGTTCACCACGGCCCGGTCGCTGTACTGGCCGGAGTCCAGCCTCGCCAGGCGGCCGGCCACGCTCCCGTCGGTGCACTGTACCAGGGCCCACGGGAGGCCGGTCTCCCGGGCCCACTCCCCCAAGGCATCATGGACATAACTCAGGACCTTCTCCCCCAGCCGCAGGGCCGACTTTGTCTCGTGGAGTTCCTGTCCCAGGTGGGCCTTGAGCATCTCGTTCAGCCCAAGATAGCCCACCAGATTGGTGGCCGCTTCCATGGGGTAGTAGGTCCCTCCATCCAGCTTCTGGGCCAGGAAGGGGAGGAGACCATCCTCCAGCCTCCTGGTCATGATCTCGCGCTTCACCATGGCCACCCCCCTGGCCAAGGAGAGGCGCTCCCGCAGGAGCTGGAAGAGCTTCCCGTCATCTCCCCTGGCCTCGTAGACAATCCTGGGGAGGTTTATGGTAACGGTCTGGAGGCCCCCTGCCCGCCATATCCCATCCTCTATGAACAGACCACCGCACCGGACCTCGCCTCCCGCCCTTTCGTGGCTGAGGTTGAGGAAGAGAGCCCCCGTGGAGTGGGCCCGCTCCATGAACTCGCCGTACCCCTCCTTCCTCAGGTCCTCCCTCCTGAGCTTCAGGTTGAGCCTCGGACCCCCCGGAGTCCATACCTCCACCAGGGCCCTGGCGAAGAGCCTCGCCTCCTCCTCGAAATCCCCGTAGGTCCCCCCCAGCCTCCCGCCAGGGCCTACGGCCGGTACTCCGGCCAGGGGTTGGGGTACCCCGTACTCGAGGCCCAGGTCCCAGGGCCCGGAGGCTGCCCTGCCTGCCTCGAAGAAGAAGAGCCTGGCAAGCTCTTCCAGTCTATCGTTGTCCAGCCCCCGGAGGTAAGGGGCAAGGAAGACGTTGATGAAATCCATAGACTGGGTCCCGGAGAGGTTCTTCTGGGCTATCCTGAGGGATCCGACGGCATGGAGGATGGCCACCTCCGCCCTCTCCGCTGGCCCCTCTGCGGAGGGACCTAGGAGCCCTCCCTCCAGGAAGAACCTCAGGTCGTGGTAGAGGGAGGAGGGGCGGGTCGGGAAGTACTCCAGGTCATGGACATAGATCTCACCCCGCATATGGGCGTCGGCCAGGTGGAGGGGGAGGGCCTTGAGGAGGGCGTATTCTCGTAGGATGGAACCCGCCATCTGCCGGTATATCCCTTCTGGGTCCCGGTGCCCTTCCAGCCCTTCGAGGGCCCTATGGGCGTCGTAGATGGGCATCCCAAGGCGGGTATAATTGGCCCTGGCCTCCTCGAAACCGTGCTCCAGGAGCTTGACGTTCACTATCTCCCTGATCAGGGGGGCAGAGACGAAGTCGATCTTCAGCCTCCTCAGCTCCTCCTCGCTCTCCTTTGCCGCCACCTCGGCCAGCTCCCGGGGAAGGCCCGTCTCCCTCACCAGGGAGGCGACGATCCGCTTCCTCTCGAAGGGCTCTATGGTATTCTGGGAGGTCCTGACGAGCATCGAGCGATAACGTTTGTAGCGCTCGGCGGCCTCGGGACTCTTCTTGTACAGGAGCTCCAGGGTGGTGGTCTCTATATCCCGCGTGGTCATGCCGTCATAGGTCCTCTTGGAGACCTCCAGGGCCACCTCTGC
>JACQPM010000070.1 GCA_016207475.1 Methanobacteriota archaeon
CGCCGGACCATCTCCGCCGCCACCCTAAGGACCTTCTTCTTGTACTCCCCGAAGGCCCCGAGCATGGCTGGGTCAGTGATTTGTATTTTGACGTCTTCCTTCTTCACCTCGAACTCCCTGTCGATGAGGAGTATCCTCGCCTCTTTCACCCTCCTGGGCATGGATGGGTGGGTCCGCTTCCCCAGGTCTACCACAATCCCCTTTACCAGCTCCGTCGCCATGGTGGAGCCCCCGACCCTGTACTCTATTTTTACATTTTCCCTCCTCCCGGCCATGGCCACGGCCTCCAGCGCCAGGGAGGCGAGGTGCTCCCGCTCCGCCCCGTCCGCCTTCCCCTCCAGCATCGAGAGGGCGGCCCTCTCCAGGTCCCCGGCAGCCAGGGGTATCTCCAGCCTGGATAGAAGCTCCAGCCCCCTGGCCATGGCGAGGCTGTACCCCCTGGCGATGACCGATGGGTGGAGGCCCTCCCCCAGCAGGGCTTCAGCCCTCTTGAGGAGCTCCCCCAGGAGGACCACGGCCGTGGCTGTGCCATCACCAACCTCCCTGTCCTGGGCCAACGCCACCTCGGCCGCCATCCTCGCGCCCGGGTGCCTGAGGGGCAGCATCGAGAGGATGACGGCCCCCTTGTCGGTGAGGATGGGCTCTCCATCCCCCACCAGCATCTTGTCCATCCCCCCGGGGCCGAGGGTCGATCTCACGGCCTCGGCCACGACGATGGCCCCCAGGATGTTCATCCTGAGGGCTTCGCCCTTCGGCACCCCGTACCCCGCAGCGACCTCTTCCATCCCCTTAAGTAGTAGGGGGGCGGAATAAAAATCTTATGCCGGTGATGCGATAGTATGGGCATGGAAGTACTCGTGATAGAGGGGGCCAGGACGCCCATGGGCAGGTACCTGGGCCGCCTACGGGAGCGCTCGGCAGTGGAGCTGGGAGTCGCGGCGGCTGAGGAGGCCGTGAGGAGGTCTAGGGTCCCCCGGGGGGAGTTCAACCACGCGATCTTCGGGAACGTCCTCCAGACGAGCGGCGACGCGCCCTACCTGGCCAGGCACATAGGGCTCAGGGCAGGGCTCCCGATAGAGGCTGGGGCCCTGACCGTCAACCGCCTCTGCGGCTCCGGGATGCAGGCCGTCATAAGCGGGGCCCAGATGCTCCTCCTGGGCGAGGCAGATACGGTCCTGGCAGGGGGGACGGAGGCCATGAGCCAGGCCCCCCACGTGGTCAGGGGGCTGAGGAATGGGCTCAGGCTCGGCGACGCCAGGCTCGAGGACTCCCTCCAGGTCGCCCTCATGGACACCTACTCCGGGTGCACCATGGCCACGACGGCAGAGAACCTGGCCCGGAGGTACGGGATAACGCGGGAGGAGCAAGATCGCTACGCCCTCAGGTCCCAGAGGGCCGCTGCAGAGGCTAAGGGTAAGCTGAGGGAGGAGATGGCGGCCGTGGATGGGCTGGAGGAGGACGAGCACCCGAACCCGGGCACCACCCTGGAGGCGCTATCCAAGCTGAGGCCCGCCTTCCCAGGCAACTCCACGGTCACGGCCGGGAATGCCTGCGGGATGGTGGACGGCGCTACCGCGCTGGTCCTGGCGAGCTCCGGGAGGGCCGAGGAGCTGGGGCTCGGGCCCCTCGGGAGGATCGTCTCCTGGGCCGTGGTGGGGGTGGAACCGACGATGATGGGCATCGGCCCCGTCCCCGCCGCCCGAGAGGCTCTGGCCAGGGCGGGCCTCCGGCTGGAGGATATGGACCTGGTGGAGGTGAACGAAGCCTTTGCAGCCCAGTACCTGGCGGTGGAGAGGGAGCTGGACCTGGAGAGGGAGAGGACGAACGTCAACGGTGGAGCGATAGCTCTCGGGCATCCCTTCGGTTCCACCGGCGCCAGACTCGTACTGGCGCTCCTCTACGAGCTGAGGAGGCGGAGGGGGCGCTACGGCCTTGCATCGGCCTGCATAGGCGGGGGGCAGGGGATCGCCATGGTGGTGGAACGGTGATAGAGGAGGTGGGGGTCGTCGGGCTGGGGCTGATGGGGACCGGCATAGCCCAGGCCTGTGCCATGGCAGGTTACGGGGTCGTGGCCGTGGGTAGGAGGGAGGAGGCCCTTGGCAGAGCCGTGAGCGAGATACGCACCTCCCTCGCGAGGCAGGTGGAGAAGGGGAGGCTGGCACCGGCAGGCGTGGAAGAGGCCCTGGGGAGAATAAAGGCCGCCACCAGCCTGGAAGACCTGTGGAATAGCGACCTCATCATAGAGGCCATAACCGAGGACCTGGAGGCCAAGAGGACGCTCTTCCAGACCCTCGATGCCCTCTCCAAGCCCTCGGCCATCCTCGCCACCAACACCTCCTCCATCCCTATCGCGCGGCTGGCCGAGGCCGTCAGCAGGAGGGACCGGTTCATCGGCCTGCACTTCTTCAGCCCCGTGGCGGCCATGGGGCTGGTGGAGGTCGTCCCCCTGGATGCCACGGACGGGCGGGTCCTGGAAGAGGCCGAGGCCTTCGTGACCCGTCTCGGAAAGACTGCCATAAGGGCCCCTGACCGCCCAGGCTTTCTGGTCAACCGCCTCCTGGTGCCCTACCTCATGGACGCGGTGAGGATGGTGGAGGAAGGTGGGAGCGCCGAGGATATAGACAAAGGGATGCGCCTCGGGTGCGGCCACCCCATGGGCCCCCTCACCCTCCTGGATCATGTGGGGCTGGATACGGCCCTCACCGTGGCGAAGAACCTCTACAGGGAGTCGGGGGACCGGCGCTTCGAGCCGCCGAGGCTGCTGGAGGAGATGGTGGCCGGGGGGAGGCTAGGGAGGAAGTCGGGGGAAGGGTTCTACAGGTACTGAGGCGGGGCCTCACCGGCGCCTGTCGAGGAGCCACTTTATAGGCGCGGCGATCAGGAGTATGCTGCCCCCCAGGGCGAGCAATATGATAGACATAAAAAACCATGCCGGAGGATCATACGACGAGTAATATTGGCTGCCTAGAACGGCCAGACCAAGAAAGGCCGCGTAGGAGGCGAGCCCGCCCAGGGCCAGGTTCCGCGGTCTGAATCTCGAATCGGCACCAGCTTCGCCGATAGGCTCGTAGGTCTCGACAGCCTCTTGTATCTTTATATCTGGGACCATCCCTCCGATAAATTTTACCATAAATCTCCTATCACCTACTGTAACCCATTCCGTGGTGTTCCGCAGTGCAAATCTGGATATTATCTCCCTACCGTCCACTCTTATCTTTGCCCTGCCCGTCCAATTGGAGTGTTCAACCTCAAGGGTATGGGCCCCTATCCTCCGCACGGCCTTTGCTCCGGAGACGCCCTTCGATATTTCCGTCTCCTCTTGGGCCCCTGCATGAGCGGCATCCATGACAACCAGCCTGGCCCCGCAGCTGAAGCAGAATCTCGCTCCTTGGCTGTTCGAAGCCCCACAGCTTGTGCAGAAGACGCCGGGTTCTCCTCCAAGAATTCTGTTCTTGGCGGCCTCGAACTCCTGCTGGCTTATCGCGCCTCTGGCGAGGAGCTTCTCCAAGGGCTTCAGCTCCTCGCGCAGTCTCTCGTCTTGAGGTGAGTCCGTCATAATCGCCCACACCTAACTCTTTTGCAGCTCAGCTCCACAGTTGAAGCAGGACTTGGCTGTCTGGGGATTCGAAGCTCCGCAGCTTGCGCAGAAGACATTCTTCCTTTTCCCAGGAGGTCCATCGTTAGCGGCCTGCTGTGCTGAACCTGGAGATCTTAATTGCTGGCCGCAGAAGGGGCATATCAAAAACTCCGGCGAGATCTGTTTGGTGCATCTTGGGCAGGTTTGCGGGGCCTGAGGAGGTAGATATGGAGCACGAGACAGTTCTGCATGTTCGACCGATTTTTGGAGCACCGCTTTTGGCAATATGTCTGCACGTATATCTGATACGATGCCTCTGAGATCGGCTTCTGCCGAGGGGTCCCTGGAGTTGTAGAACAGGTACCGAGAGTCCCCTACATTCCAGGACATGATCGTTGTCATATTGACGGTTAATCGCAACTCGCTGACGAGGGATGCCCTCCTAGACTCGGCGCTCGACGTGCCCTCACTGACATCGGCACCCAAAGCCGAATAGTACACTTCCCCAGTCAATGTCGCAGACACCAGATTGGAGGCGAATTTGGGTCTCATCCCTATATCGTACCTGTCCTTACAATAGCCCATCAAAGCTCCGCCAATCATCATTATCACGAAGCCACCAAAAAGGCCTCCAAAAGAACCGGAAAAAAGTGAAGAAAACCCGAGATAGGCACCATATAAAAGTACAGCAAGTCCGGTAATCTGCCCAAGGATCTCAATGATCCCCCCCTCGCCAGGGATCTCCTTCAACAGCCTTTCAGCAATAATCCAACCTTGGGTGGTGCCAGTTTTTTCAATAGCCGTTGGTTTGATGTCGGGTTCAACTCCAGAGATGATATAGTACCCTCTCTTCTGTAGTGCATCTATAAGATGCCTGTACAGCTTTTGAGGAGCCCCAGTTGTAGCCTCGATCTGCTCGCTGTAGGCCCATTTGGTATCAGCATTTTTTGCAAAGTCAATGTCCAGCGGATTAGGCTCTGTCATCCTGCCACCCCCACCATGTCAAAATGCAGCTCCTCCAAATCCGGGGCCGAAGACTACCCCCTCTGGGGTTCTGTATACCGGTCTAACGCCGTAGTTCCCTGAACGTTCTATATGCGGTACCTCGTATCTATGTACCTCCGGTTCGAGAGTTTCCAGGGATATCCTCTCTCTAGCGGTGCTCCACTGGACCTCCTCGTACCTGTAGACCTCGTATCCAACGAGTTTGGTCTTTGAAGTATCGTATACGGGTGGGTCCCACTCCAGCCTCGCCATGTTCCCCTCCATGCTCAACCGCAGGTTCGAGACTGGCGGGGCAGTTGGCGGCGGGGCGGTTATACCGACTCCGCCGATGGGGCGGTCGCCCTCGGCCGTGGGGAAGGATGCGGGGACCTCGTGCGTTCCGACGTCCCCTGACGAATACGTCGGACCTCCTGGAACTCTAGGCTGCCCCGCTATCCAGCGATCTCTAGGCTGACCGGTCGAATATCCCGGCTGGTTCGTCGAGTAATACCTGACTGTTCTATCTGTCGCAGGCGGTTTCGGAGCCTCCTCCTGAGAAGGCTTCGACCCCCCCAACAGGCTGTAGACTATAACCATCAGTAATATTGTGCCAGCTAGTATCAGTATCGTCCATAAAATGTTTATCACAGACTCGGTGTCCATGGACGGCGTGTCCCCTGTCCCCCCGCCACTAACGCGCCTCACAGACCATGTCCCAGTGGCACCGCTCTGGCATCTATAATTGCCCCCGCCGGTTCCGTCTGCCCTCAGAACCCCAGTAAAAGTAGCTGGCATCGAGGGATAGGGGTCACCATTGGCGCACGGCCCCGTCCACCTGGCGTTTCCACCGGCATCCACGCTTCCCCTGGCATATCCTGAAGGCTTGCTGCTGATCAGACCGTTGCTCACCACAAAGCCAGAAGGGTTGGTATGCCCCAATGTCTGACGGCTGGGTCCTACGAATTTGAAGGTGACGTCATAAGTACCGTCGAACGTAGCAGCTTCAACAGGAGTCGCAAAAACAGAAATTAACAAAATCGCTATTGTTAATGAGGCTATTTTTATTATTCCGCCCCTTTCGACCCCTCGCATGGCCATAGCCGTCAGCATTCTGAATATCTTGCCGTCATACTATTTAAGCTGTGTGAAATGGCCTAGGAGTTTCTTCCTCAAAAAGCCTAAATGTTCTTTCGCAGTGGGGAAGAGACACCTCATAGGCCCCCTCCCGCCCCATAGGCCCCCTCTAC
>JACQPM010000071.1 GCA_016207475.1 Methanobacteriota archaeon
CGTGGGCCTTGACATATCGCAGCATGCCGAGGAGGCGTACGCATGAAGAAGATAGAGGCCATCGTGAGGCGGGAGAAGCTGACCGCCGTCAAGACCGCCCTGGAGGAGAAGGGCTTCGTTGGCATGACCATCGAGGAGGTGAAGGGGCGCGGCAGGCAGAAGGGGATCACCCTTGAGTGGCGGGCCGGGCCCTACAGGGTGGAGTTCCTCCCCAAGGTCAAGCTCCAGATTGTGGCGGACGACAAGGACTGCGAGACCATCATCGGGACGATATGCGAGACCGCCAGGACAGGGAAGGTGGGCGACGGGAAGATCTTCGTCTATCCGGTGGAAGAGGTCATAAGGGTCCGTACGGGGGAGCGGGGGAAGGATGCCATCTAGGCCCCCTGCCTCCTGGCGATGTTCCTTATCCCCACGTAGAGGCCCAGGAAGATCCCGGCCACTGCCCCCAGGATCCCCCAGCCCTCCCCCATGGACCTCCCTGCCAGGTAGCCCACCGCTGCGAAGAAGAGGGGGCTCACGACAAGCTCCAGACCCAGGTTGAGGGCCATGACGAGGTTCCGGGCTAGGCCAGTCCCCATACCTCATCCCCCACGTGCTGGAGGACCTTGACGCACTTGCCCCTATCCTTGGTCCGGAACTCCTCCCCGTCCCACAGCGCCGTGCCTATGGCCAGGGGCTTCTTGTGGGACTCCTCGTTCACTATGACCAGGTCCCCCTTCTTCAAGGCAGGGTCGAAGGCAACGACCCCGGGGCGCATCACATCGGCCCCCGAGGCCACGTAGGGTATGGCCCCCTTGTCCACCGTCACGAAGCGCCTGTCAGCCTGTATCTTCAACGCCCCCCTGACGGTTGGGAAATATCCGCCGTCCCCTTTGAAGATAGCCACCTCCCCGTCCACGAGGATGTAGGGGTCCCCTTTATCGGTGGTCGCTACCTCCACCTTGGCCCCTTCGGGCAGGAGCTTGGCGAACTCCGGGGAGATGGCCTCCAGGTCCCGGAGGATCTCAAGGAGAGTGTCCTTCCTGGGCTGGTGCCGCTCCTTCAGCTTCATCCCGTAGGGACCTCTATGCAAAAGCTTAAATAGATATCGTCCCTGAATGGAGTTGGAGTTAGAGATGAACGCACAGAGGCCCCTGGATGTCCTCCACGGCTCCCTCGAATCGCCGGTGATCGTCGGTCTGAAGGGGGGAAGGGAGTATCGCGGTACTCTGAAGGGTTACGATATGCACATGAACGTCGTCCTCCAGAACGCCGATGAGCTAAAGGAGGGGACCGCCGTCAGGCGCCTCGGCCTGGTGATCATCCGGGGGGACAACGTAGTCTTCATCTCGCCTTGAGGTAACGACATGTCTAAGGGCACCCCCTCCATGGGTAAGAGGAACACGAGGCTCCACGTCCGCTGTAGGCGGTGTGGGAAGAACTCTTACCACGCCAAGAAAAAGGTCTGCGCATCCTGCGGCTTCGGGAGGACGAAGCGCATCCGGCGGTACGCCTGGCAGAGCAAGAAGTTGGACGGGACCAGGCTCGTCTGAGCACAACTTTTATAACGTTACCCCCCTCCTTATACTCAACGGGGTATAGGGCGTGTTGCGCGAGAAATGCGGCGTGGTGGGGATGCACTCCAGGGCCAAGGACGTCGCCACGTCCATATTCTACGCCCTCTTCACGCTCCAGCACCGGGGGCAGGAGTCCTGCGGCATAACCACCCACGATGGGGAGTTCTATACCGAGAAGGGGATGGGCTTGGTGCCGGAGTTCTTCAATCGCGAGCGCCTCGACCGCCTCAAGGGGCATACGGGCATCGGGCACGTCAGGTATTCCACCACCGGGGACTCGCGGATCGAGAACGCCCAGCCCTTCGTCGTCATCCACTCCAGGGGCACCCTAGCCATAGCCCACAACGGCAACATAGTCAATTACGAGGAGCTGAAGCGGAAGCTTGAGGCCGAGGGGCAGGCGTTCGTCTCCAATACCGACACCGAGATCATAGCCCACCTCATCGCCAGGGAGTACGGCCGGGACGGGGACATCGTGGCCGCCCTGACGGAGGTTATGCGGCGCCTGGTGGGCTCCTACTCCCTCACTATCCTCACGGACTCGGAGCTGATAGCGGTCCGGGACCCCCTGGGGATAAGGCCCCTCTGCCTCGGTGCCAGCGGGGATAGCCATATAATAGCCTCTGAGAGCGTAGCCCTGGACGTCCTCAAGATACCCTACGTCAGGGACGTGAAGCCCGGAGAAATACTGGTGGTGGACGGGAAGGGGATGAGGTCCTACAGGCCCTTCAAGCTCAACCGGAGGGCCCACTGCATGTTCGAGTACGTCTACTTCGCCAGGCCCGATTCCATCCTGAACGGCGTCTCCGTCTACAAGGTCCGGGAGCGGATAGGGGAGTTCCTGGCCCGTGGCGACACCGTGGAGGCGGACTTCGTCTCCCCGGTACCGGACTCCGCCATACCCTCCGCCCTGGGGTACTCCAGGCTGAGGGGGATCCCCTACCGGGAGAGCCTCATAAGGAACAGGTACGTGGGGAGGACCTTCATTCTGCCCGATCAAGAGGCGCGGGCCCTGGCGGTGCGGCTGAAGCTCAACCCCATGCTCCACGGCGTCGAGGGGAAGAAGATCGTCCTCCTGGACGACAGCATCGTGAGGGGGACCACATCGGCCAGGATCATCGGCCTCCTGAAGGAGGCGGGGGCGGCGGAGGTCCACATGCGCGTCGGCTGTCCGCCTATCAGGTCCCTCTGCAAGCTGGGGATCGACATGC
>JACQPM010000073.1 GCA_016207475.1 Methanobacteriota archaeon
ACCCTGACCAGGAGGTCCACCATGGCCCCCGCATCCGTGGCAGGGTTGAAGACCGGCAGCCTGGACCCCTCGAACCTCTCAGGCTCCATGGCAGAGATCATGACGATGCCGCGGACCTTCTGGAGGACCCTCTCCGCCTCTTGGATCTCCCTGGCCGCCAGGACCCTGGGGAGATCGATGGACGGGTTGCCCTCCACCAGGACTATGTCCAGGCCTTCCAGCTCCAGGAGGCGGAGGGCTACTTGGAACCTGTCTTCGCCCTTGAGCCTCTTTATGACGGCCACCTCCCCCGGCGCGGCAGAGACGACCACCTCAGCCCCGGCCTCGGCGTGCCGCCAGGTGTCCTTCCCCGGGGTGTCTATGGAGAAGGCCTCCTCGTGGATCTGCTTGATGGTCCCTGTCCGATAGCCGCGGGCGACAAGCTCCCTCAAGAGGGCCTCCACGGCGGTCGTCTTCCCGGACTCCCTCCCGGTCCCCACCACGGCCAAGAGCTTGGGCATGAGACCCATAGTGCGCTGGGAGGTATAAAAATCTCCTGTAACCATTTTCATATGACAAAATGGAAGATTCAACGTAAAATATTTAAAAGCAGCCATAGAAGCAGATAGGATGCTCAAGCTCATCAGCCTGGGGGAGCTCCGGAAGATCCTGGGGGAACTCAGGGAGGAGTTCTACTTCAGGCGGGGGTTGGAGAAGGTCCCCATAGGGGGGGCCCTGGGGAGGGAGCTGGCAGAGGACGTCAAGGCTATGGAAGCCTCACCAAGACGGCACATAGCCTCCTTCGACGGCTACGCCCTCCGGGCAGAGGACTCCGGGAGCTATCCCCTCAGGGTCATTGGGAGAGTCTACGCGGGGGAGACGGGCGAGGCGGTCCTGCAGAAGGGGGAGGCCGTGGCCATCGCCACCGGGGCCTACCTGCCGGGGGGGACCGACACGGTCCTGAGGCTCGAGGACGCCCGCCTGGAAAATGGGCTCCTCCGCGGGCTACCGCTGGAGCCCTGGACCAAGGTGGTCAGGGCAGGGTCGAACTATAAGGCTGGGGAAACAGTCTTGCGGAAGAGGGAGAGGGTGAGGCCCCAGGAGGTCGGAATCCTGGCGGGGCTGGGGCTGGAGGAGGTGGCGGTCTATAAGAGGCCCAGGGTGGCGGTCTTTTCTACCGGGGACGAGATATGCCGCGGCGTCCTGAGGGATACCAACGGCCCCATGGCCATGGCCTTCCTGAGGGAGTGGGGCTGCGACCCCGTCTTCCTGGGCTCTGTCCCCGACGACCTGGAGGGGCTGAAGGCTAAGCTCCTGGAGGGGGCAAGGTACGACGCCGTGGTGACCAGCGGCGGCGTCTCCGTGGGGGAGAAGGACTACCTATTGAAGGCCATCGAAGAGACTGGGAAGGTAATCCTCCACAAGGTCAAGACGAGGCCGGGCAAGCCCCTGGCCGTGGGGATCGTCCAGGATAAGCCCGTCTTCTCCCTCCCCGGCAAGCCCACGGGCGCCTTCGTGGCGCTGGAGCTCGGCGTGAGGTCCTACTTCCTGGGGGACAGTGGGAGGCCCATAGCCAGGGCGAGGCTTGGGGAGGAGATAAAGCTCTCCACCAAGGATACGGATGCGCCAGACACCGTGAATATACTCTTCGTCCTCAGGCGCGACGGGACGGCGATACCCATGGGCTACGAACGCTCCCCCATCGTACTGGTACCCAGGGGAGGCCTCTACAACGTCTCGTCCATAGCCTCGTCCCGCAGGGCCGCGGTGGCCGACGGGTACGTAGTGGCCGTGAGGGACATGTAGAGAGGGGAGGAGGTGGAGGTAAACCTCCTCCAGGGGTGATGTATGAGTTCTGAAGAGCTGGTGGAAAGGGCTGTTGCCCTTCACGGGCACCTGGCCCCGGGCATAGCCCTGGGGATCCGGATGTCCCTGGAAGCCATGGAGCGGCTGGGGGCGCGGAAGGGGGAGAAGAAGCTCATCGCGGTCTCGGAGACGGCCAGGTGCCTCGCCGATGCGATGCAGGTGACCACCGGCTGCACCATGGGCCACGGGAACGCCTTCGTGGAGGACTACGGCAAGCTCGCCATAACCCTAGCCAGGGTGGACACCAGGAAGGGGGTCAGGGTGGCCCTCCGGAGGGACGCCCACGGACTCTCGCCCTTGATGAAGAAGTGGATGCTGAGGGAGGGGCGGCTGACCAAGGAGGAGGAAGCCATCTTGGCAGGGGAGCTCCTCAGCCTGGGCGGGGAGTATCTAGATGTGGCCGAGATAGAGATCCAGATGCCCCACAAGTACGAGAATACGCGGATACTGGCCTGCGAGAGGTGCGGTGATCTGATACCCGAGGCCTTTGCGGTGCGGGAGGATAAGACCTACTGCAAGAGGTGCGTGGGGCTGGAGTACTACCAGCCCGCGGCTATCTCACCACCACCCCGCCATCCCCAGTGATGGAGACCTCGAACTCCTCCAGGACCTTCCGCCCCTTCACCTTCTCCCCAGCCCCCTTCTGGACCATGTTCGCCAGGGAGGGGAAGCTGTGGGGGACCCAGATGCCGGCAGCATCGGCCCTGGCATAGACCTCCTTCACGGCCTTGTTCAGGTCCGTATCGGCCTCGACGGTGAACCTCACTGGGGCCTCCATGGACCTGATGAGCTCCAGGGTGTTCCGGGCCCTCTCCACCTTCTCCCGCGCCTTGTGCTCCGTGGCGCTGATGTTGGCCCTGCTGGTCCCGAGCTTTGAGGCGATCTC
>JACQPM010000078.1 GCA_016207475.1 Methanobacteriota archaeon
CCTCCTAGCTGTATCGGTGGTGAGCCTCATCTCCCTCCTGGGGGCCCTCACCCTCTTCCTGAGGAGGGACTTCCTGGAGAGGACCCTCTTCTTCCTCATAAGCTTCGCCGCAGGGACGCTCCTGGGGGCGGCCTTCCTGGACCTCATACCCGAGGCCCTTGAGACGGGCTCTCCCCCCGGTGTCTTCTATCCAGTCATCACTGGGATAGTGACCTTCTTCCTCCTGGAGAAGCTCCTCCACTGGTTCCATCACCACGACAGCGGGGTGCATCCCTTCACCTACCTGAACCTGGTGGGGGACGGGGTCCACAACTTCATCGACGGCGCCATCATAGCCACCAGCTTCCTGGTCAGCACCCCCCTGGGCCTCGTCACCAGCCTGGCGGTGATCTTCCACGAGATCCCCCAGGAGATAGGGGACTTCGGGATCCTGGTCTACGGGGGCTTCTCCAGAACGAAAGCGCTCTTCTATAACTTCCTATCGGCCCTGGCGGCATTCCTAGGGGCCCTCTTAGCATACCTCTCCGCCTCCATCGTCGAGGGCTTTACCCACTTCTTAGTGGCCTTCGCCGCAGGCGGCTTCATATACATAGCCAGCGCCGACCTCATACCGGAGCTCCAGAAGGAGCTGGGGGTCAGGAGATCCTTCTACCAGCTCCTCGCCTTCCTCGGTGGGATAGGCCTCATCCACTTCACCACCAGGGCCCTGGGATAAGATATTAATATCCCGAGGGCCATACCCCCGGTGCATGAAGGTCAAGTATGTGAGGACCCTCTTCTCCTGCGGCAAGGACGACTTCGAGGCCGCCAAGGGGAAGGCTATGGGGGAGCACATGGAGAAGCTCCAACGGGATGGGTGCAGGGAGATAAAGACCAGGACTACCAAGAGGGTCTACGGGGACTACGAGATCGTCTCCCTCTGCAGTATCGGTGAGGGATGCTCTCCAGGCTGACGGAGATAAAGGGCGTTGGGGATAAGGTCGCCGAGAGGCTCGTCGCTTACTACGGGACCGAGGGTGAGGCGGTCCGCTCCATCTCTGCCCTGGAGCTCGACCAGCTCCTGGCTGTGGGGCTGCCCCCGCAGAAGCTCCTGGAGGTGGCCAGGGGGGGCTATGCCGCCGTCCGGGGTTTCGAGTACGTCAACCTCTTCGGGACCTCCGAGGCCCGAGAGGTCTACGCCAAGGTGCAAGAGGTCCTCAAGGGCTACGCGGCCACGGAGTACGGGAGGCTGAGGCTGGCCCTCTTCTACCCGACGCTGGACGAGGGGGAGCTGGAGGGGAGGTTCAGCCAGGTGGAGGCGGGGGTCAGGCTCGTGGAGGCCCTCGGGGAGGAGCGGCTCCTGGAGCTGGGGGGGGCCCTGGGGGAGCTGAGGCCCATGCCCAGGAGGGTGAAGAGGAAGAGGCTGGCGTGCGTCCTGGCCACCGAGGACAGGGAGCTCCACGCCAGGTTGACCAAGGAGTACTCGGATATGGTGCAGGTGCTCCTGATCGAGGGGCCCGAAGACCTGGAGTACCTGGGGGGCCATGGGGAGGTGAGGTACGCCCAGGGGAGGGAGGCGCGGTACACGGCCCAGCTGGAGTCCATCCCCCAGGTGGAGGTGGTGGCCGGAGTGAGAGAGGAGGACCTGCTCCCGGAGGCCACCCTGGCGTTCTTCGAGGAGAATAAGGCCCCTATAATAGCCTGCGCCCGCATCTTCCGGCTCCTGGAGGAGGCAGGGTTGGATATAAAGCCGCCCATGGACCGCGAGGCCCTGGGGGGGATAGCCACCAGGCTGGAGGCCCTCGGAGATGGGAGCGTGGAGGGGGCGCGATTCAGGACCGCTTCGCAGTCCTTCCCCAGGGTCCTGGAGGAGTGCACTGCTGCGGCCAACAGGGAGGTGCAGGAGCGGCTGGGGAACGTGTCGGTGGAGGGCCGCGCCGTCCTGGAGATTCTATCGAAGGCTGGGGAGAGCGGCGATCTCTACCGGCATCTGCCCAAGGACTTCGCGAAGGCGCTGAAGGATGTGGCAGCGAGGTGGGAGAGGACCTGCGCCGAGAGGCTGGGGCTGGGGGACGAGGCCCTCCTCTTCACAGGCCTCCTAGCAGGGGAGATGAGATATCCTCTGGAGGCCTCCGAAGAGCGAAACAAGGAGATCGAGGAATGGCTCCTCAGGGAGGCTGCCAGGGCAGGGCTCAAGGCACGGCAGGAGCTGGCCAGGTACCTGGGAGGGCAGAGGGAGAACATAGCCAGGACCGCCGCCAAGGCGCTGGAACTGGACCTCCTCCTGGCCCTGGGCCGTTTCTCAGTTGCCCATGGAGCGAAGGTGCCTCGCTTCTCCGAGCCCCAGGGGATAGGGTTCATAGGCGCCAAGCACCTCCTCCTGGCAGCCGGAGGACAGGATGTCCAGCCCGTGAGCTACTGCCTGGGGGAGTCCGGGGTGAGGTTGGAGGGTTCAAAGGGGGAGAGAGCGGTGGTGATCACGGGGGCGAACTCCGGCGGGAAGACGAGCCTTCTAGAGACCATAGCCCAGATCCAGGTGATGGCCCAATCGGGACTGCCGGTCCTGGCAGAAGAGGCCCAGGTCCCCCTTCTGGAGAAGGTCTACTACTTCGGTAAGGGGCGCGGCGATACAAGCGCCGGCGCCTTCGAGGCGCTCCTCAGGGCCTTCGCGGGCCTGGGGCAGGGGAGAGGGAAGAGGCTCATCCTGGCCGACGAGATCGAGGCGGTGACGGAGCCGGGAGCAGCAGCCAAGATCATATCGGCCTTCCTGGAGTGGTTCAGGGACCAGGAGGGGGTTCTCGTGGCCCTTGTGACCCACCTGGGCAGTGAGATAGAGCCCCTGGAGGGTGTGAGGGTGGACGGGATCGAGGCCACGGGACTGGACGAAGCCCTCAACCTCGTGGTTGACAGGAACCCGGTCCTGAACAGGATCGCCAGGTCCACGCCAGAGCTCATCCTGGAGAGGCTGTCCAGAAGTGAGCGGGGGGACAGTGCTTTCTACAGGCACGTCATGGAGAGGTTCAAGAGCGGGCCAGCGGGGCCAGACCTGGAGTAGGTTCGAGTCTTTATAACGAAAGCTTTATCTGTCTCCAAAGTCCCTCTCAAATTATGCCGGACCTGGTGATAGTTGGGTTACTTCTGGTCTTGGTCATGGCCATCCTGTTTGGGGTCTCCATCTTGAGGCGCAGGTCAGAGGCAGCGGAGGAGCACCAAGGGTTGGTGGAGGGAGGGATTGAAGAAGAGGCGGAGGTCGGAGGCGAAGAGGAGAGAGAAGAGGCGGTACCGAGGGAGGAGGAGTCCGTCACCAGGGAGCCCTTCTACCCCTCCGAAGAAGAGGGGCTCCGAGAGATGATCACGGGGGGCGGGATGGAGACGGCCAAGGAGGCAGCGGAGACCTTCACCGCCAAGGCGAAGGCCTACGAGGAGGAGATGCTCAAGCTCACCGCCCTGAAGGACGAGATAGAGCACTTCCAGAAGCGGGTGGCGGATCTGGAGGCCGAGAGGGAAGAGAGGTCGAGGGCGTGGGAAGAGGAGGAGGCCAGGTTGACGGGGAAGTTCCAGACGGACTTGGCTGCCGTAAAGAAGAAGAAGGAGGAGACCATCGAGGAACTCCGGAAGTCGCTGGAAGAGAAGAGAGCTGCCCATAAAGATGAAAAGTCCAAGTTCTTGGCAGAGGCCGAGGAGGAGAGGCGGAGACTCCTCCAGAAGTTCGAAGAGGAGCATGAGGCTGAGAAGAAGAGGAGTGAGATCTCCCTCCAGAACCTGCAGAGATGGATGGAGGAGAGGGCGGCGGCCTACAGCGCCGAGAAGGAGGCCATCGTAGCCGCTGCCGCAGAGGAGAAGAGCAAGCTCACCCAGAGGTTCGAGGAAGAGCTGGCGGCCCAGAGGGAGAAGAACGAGGCAGCGGTGAAGGATCTGGAGCAGCGGATCGGGGAGCTCACCTCGGCCCATGGGGCTGAGATTGATGAGCTGCGGAAGGAGTTCGAGGAGCAGCTGGCTGCGGAGAGGAAGAGGACAGAGGAGCGCATCACAGAGATCAAGGCCAAGACCAAGGAGACGATCCAGAAGCTCATAGACGAGAAGGGGGCCGTCATAGACGTCCTGAAGACGGAAAACACCGAGCTGAAACAGGAGAACGCGGAGCTGAAGGAGAAGCTGAGATACCTGGAGGTGGAACGCCTCTAGGCGGAAGGCTATGGTAGATGTCATGCAAGCCCTTTTGGGCATCGTGGCTGTGGTAGCTGCCGCTACCACCTACAAGGCCAGGTCCAGCTCTCAGGAGGCGGCCCAGCTCAAAGAGATAGTTGAAGGGATGGAGAGGGAGAGAGGGGAGCTCCAGGGGCGCGTCAGGGCCCTGGAGGAGGAGTCTGCAGCCTTGAGGAGGCGGGAGGAGGAACTCCAGCGGAAGTATGAAGCAGACCTCAAGGCCCTGAAGGACAAGGAGAGGAAGGTCATCGAGGACTCCCAGAAGCTGGAAGAAGGCCTGGCCCAGATAAACGTCCTGAAGGAGATCATAGAGCTCCACCGCCTCAAGGTCGGGGCTCTGGAGAGAGACAAGATCACCCTGAGGAAGAGGTACGAAGCCGAGATCGAGGACCTGAGGGAGAAGGTCAGGACTCTAACCGAGGCGACCAAGGACCAGGTCTATGCCGAGAAGGAGAGACTTGAGAAGGAGGTTGGTGAGCTGAAGGAGAAGCTCCAGGAGCTCATGGACGCCTCCTCCGTCATGGAACGCTTAAAAGCGGAGAACGAGGCCCTGAAAGAGGAGCTTGCGAAGGCCAGGGAAGAGCTGACGAGATACGGCCTAGGTTGAGTCCTTTACCTCTTCTATCCCGAGCCGCGCCAGTTCCTGCTTTATGAGGGGGAGGGATATCTCGCCCACGGCCTTCACCTCCCCGTTTATAGTGACCACGGCCCTTGCCCCCGTCTCCCGGATGAGGGCCAGTACGTCCGGATAGTCGTTGGTGGCGGTGAGGTCTATCCCTTCCACCAGGACCCTCCCCATGAACCTCCTCTTGAGGAGGCTGCCTAGGATCTCCACCTCCACCGCGGTCTCGTCCCCATCCCGCTGGGCATAGAAGACCTTCACCAGAGCCTCCCCTTCGGGGGCTGCCTCAGAGGCCTTCTCCTGCTTGGAAAGGATGGAGATGATGGGCAGGCGGTCCCCGCTCTCCTCATAGGTCTGGCAACGGGACTCCTTCCATCGGTCGACAACGTATCCCTGGGCCACCTCGTCGTAGTTGGCCCCGAAACAGAGTCGCCCTGTGTACTCGCAGTTGTTCCCCTGCCGGTGCTTGCAAGGCATGCCCATTGCCTACAGGTTAACCTCGGCGAGGAAAATTGCAGAGATAAAAGAGAACCGGTCTAGAAGACCGGCTTCGCCTTGTACATGGCGATCTTGTTCTTCCTCAAGAGCTCCATGGCCTGGACGCCGTACTTGGGGAAGATGTGGAGGGTGGCGTGGAAGGGCGGGACCGTCATGATCGTCTTGTTCTTCACGGGTATCTTGTTCTCCTAGAGCATGTCGAAGGCCTTGTGATAGTCCCCGTTCGTGTAGTCAAGCCTTATGGGGATGGAGACGTCGGTACCC
>JACQPM010000075.1 GCA_016207475.1 Methanobacteriota archaeon
CCCCAACTGGGGGCGCATAGTGGCGGCGGCAGGCTATTCTGGGGCGGATTTCGACCCGGAGGTGCTGAGCCTCTCCCTCAGGAGCGGGGGCAGGGAGGCAGTCCTGGTGGAGAAGGGCAAGGTCCTGGCCTTCCAGGGGACGAGGGAGCTGACGGCTGCCGAGGAGGTGATAAAGGGGGAGGAGGTGGAGGTGGTCCTGGACCTCCGCCAAGGGGGGGAGAGGGCCACGGCCTACTCCTGCGACATGGGCTACGATTACATAAGGGTGAATGCGGAGTACACGACGTAATTTTTATATACTTGGGCCCCAAGCTATGGGCGGGGCGGATTTTTGTGAATGAGTGGCTCATAGTCGCGATTGTGCTCGTCCTGGCCTACCTGGTCTGGAGGCGCTGGAAGGGGTACGAGCAGCTGGGGGATGCCCACTGATGAACCGCGCCGAGGTCCTCGCTGAGGCGCTGCCTTACATCGAGGAGTTCCGGGGTGCTTACGTGGTCCTGAAGTACGGCGGCCACGCGATGCTCGACGAGGAGGCCATGGACTGGACGATAAAGGATACCATCCTCCTCAAGTACGTGGGTATGAAGCCCGTGGTGGTCCACGGCGGCGGCCCCGAGATCTCGAAGGCCATGGAGAAGATGGGGAAGAAGCCCCAGTTCATAGAGGGGCTCAGGGTCACCGACGAGGAGACGATGGACATCGTCAAGATGGTCCTGGTCGGGAAGATAAACACCGAGATCGTATCCAGGTTCAACGCCGTCGGTGGGATGGGCGTGGGCCTCTCCGGGAAGGACGGACAGCTGATAATGGCGCGGAAGAAGGCGCCCCAGAAGGTCCTCAGGGCCGGTGTGGAGAGGGAGGTGGACCTGGGGCTGGTCGGGGAGACGGAGCAGATCAACCCCAAGATCCTGGAGATCCTGACGGCCCAGGATTATGTGCCTGTCATAGCGCCTATAGGCCTCACCAAGGACGGGAAGAGCCTCAACCTCAACGCCGATACCGTGGCCGGGGACGTGGCCCTGGCCCTCCGGGCCAAGAAGCTCATCGTCCTGACGGACGTCCCAGGGGTCCTGAGGGACCTGAAGGACGAGGGGTCCCTCCTGCGGACGATAAGGTCCGGGGAGATGGATGAGCTCCTCCGGGAGGGGGTCATCGAGGGGTCCATGATCCCCAAGCTCAAGGCCTGCGCCAAGGCCGTGGAGGGCGGGGTGGAGAAGACCCACATCATTGATGGGCGGGTGAAACACTCGATCCTCCTGGAGCTCTTCACCGACGAGGGGATCGGGACGATGGTCTTGAGGGACTAGCCCCCCAAGAGGGAGGGGTAGTAGACTATCATGGTCCCTATGGCGGTCGTGGCCACCATGAGTAGGAAGCCCAGGGCTTGAGTTCCAAGGCACCAGAAGAGGAGGCGGCTATCCTCCTGCAGATACCTCCGCCTCTGGCGGCTCTTGAGGAGGAAGACGATGTATACAGCCAGGGTGAAGAAGGCGAGACCGGCCTTGATGTAGAGCCACCGCCCCAGTGGGGGGCCGAAGGAGGTTATCACCCCCGCCATCCCGTCCCTGATGCCCGTGGCCATGGCGACGATCAGGAAGACGACCCCCGCCAGGGTGTTGTAGTGGGCCAGGTCGTGGAGGTAGTTCTCGAAGACCGACGTGACCAGGCCCTTGAAGAACCAGTAGTACATGGAGACGAACCCCATGGCGAAGAGGGCGATGTGGAGGTGGACCGCTATGGGGTGGACGACGCCCAGAGGCATGGTAGTGCCTTCGTCCTGGTATTATAAAATCCTTTCTCCTCACCCCTCCACCAAGCATATATCGCGCTCGAAGAAGAGGCCCTCGATCCAGTGGATCAGGAGGAGCGCCTTGTTCCTGAAGCCGAAGAGCTTGAGGAGGAATGTGGCCCTGTAGAACCACCAGCCCAGGCGCCCCTTTATCTTGATGCCAAGGAAGAGGACGATGGCCGAGTTGGACCCCAGGGAGACCATGTCCCCCAGGTAGTCGTACCGAAAGGGCTCCTTGGGCCTTCTCCTGTAATCATTTATGACGTTCACGGCCGCCATCACCCCCTCCCTTATGGCCACGGGCGCCACGGGCGGGAAAGGCTTCCCAGCCCGCGGGTCCATGGCATAGGCGATGTCCCCGACGGCGTAGACGCCAGGGAAGCCAGGTACCTCGAGGAATTCGTCGACCTTGATACGGCCGCTCCTGTCCCTCTCCACCGGCAGGGCCTCGGCCACGGGGCTCGCCTTTACCCCGGTGGTCCAGAGGAGGCTCCTCGTCGGTATGGCCTCCTGCCCCTCCAGGATGACCTGCCCCTCCGGGGCACCTGTCACCCTGGTCTTGAGCCTCACCTCTATCCCCATCTTCTTGAGCTCCTCCAGGGCCGCCTGGGAGAGGTCGGGGGTGAGGTGAGGGAGGACCCTATCGCCGGCATGGACCAGGATAGTCCTCACCTGGCCCACCTCGATGGTGGGGTAATAACTGGCTAGGGTCCCGGTGATGTAATGGCGGATTTCCGACACCACCTCCACGCCACCGGGCCCCGCCCCGGCCACCACGAAGGTGAGGAGGGCCCTCTTCCTCTCTTCGTCCCCCTCGATGGCCGCGGCCTCGAAGACCTTGAGGATGTGGTTCTTTATCACCAGGGCGTCCCAGAGGGACTTGAGGACCAGGGAGTTGCGCCTCACCTCCTCCATCCCGAAGTAGTCGGAGACGGAGCCCAGGGCTATCACCAGGTAGTCGTAGCGCAGCTCTATGGTCTCCAGGACGACCCTCTTGGCCTGGAGGTCTATGCCCCTGACGATGCCCTGGATGAACCTGAAGCCCAGCTGCCGCAGGGGGTAGGTGACGTGCTGGGAGAGGATGGCCCCGGCGGCCACCTCCGGCAGGAGGGGGGTGAAGGTGTGGTAGTTGTTCTGGTCTATGAGGACCACCTCCACGTCCCGCTCGTGGCGGAACTCCTCTTGGAGGTAGAGGGCCGCGTAGAGCCCACCGAAGCCGGCACCCAGGACCAGGATATCGACCTTCCTCCCCTCCGGGCGCTCCATGAAGCTACCTCCCGGCGGCGGATTAAATAGCTATCGGCTTCCGCCCCGCTGCCGGGGCCGCCAGGGAGAGAAAGGCCCCATCGATCCAACCTCTGGCTGGAGGCTAGTAAGGCTTTTCGAGGATCAAGAGAAGGAGGATGGCAATAATCCCGGCCCCGCTAGCCGCCATCACGGCGGCCTCGCTCCCCTCTACCGGATGCTGCACCGTCCTCCTGGAGAAGGGTAAGAGGAGCTCGATCTTCTCCTCCACTAGGAGGTCCAAGGCCAGGTGGGAGGAGTAGGCCAGAAGGGCCGCCCCACCGACCTTTGGGCTGTAGAAGGCCAGGAGAAAGGAGACGGCAGCCATCCCCAGGAGGGTGTGGAGGGGCTCGAAGCCCAGGAGCCTCTTGCTCAGGGCGTCGGCGATGAGGCCCACCTGGATGGCGAAGACGATACCTGCCAGGAGGGCCTCCCGCGAGAGGTAATATACCAGGAGGCCTGTGAAGAGCCCGAAGAGGAGGTGGGGGGCTGGGCGCATCCTACCTCCTCGGCCTCTCCCCCAGGGTTACCATGACCCTCATCTCGGTCCCGTTTCTCAGGAATATGACCTCCAGCTCCTCCCCCACCCGGTGCCCCTGGACGAGCCTCACGAGCTCGTCCATGCTCTCGACCTTCTCATCCCCGAGCCCCAGGATGATATCCCCCGGCAGATCGCCTGAGGGCCGCAGCCCAGCCCTGTAGGCAGGGCCCCCCTCGACCACGTATGTGACCAGCGCGCCCCTCACCGAGAGGTTGAGGGCCTCCCTCATCTCGTCCGTGAGGGTCCTCCCCGAGATACCGAGCCAGGGGTGGACCACCCTCCCCTTGTCCATCAGCTCCTCGGCCACCTTCCGGGCCGTATCGCTCGGGATAGCGAAGCCCAGCCCCTCCCCCCGCCTCTTGGAGAAGACCCTGGTGTTGATCCCTATCACCTCCCCCCTGGCGTTGAGGAGGGGGCCGCCGCTGCTCCCCGGATTGAGGGGTGCATCTGTCTGAACCACTCCCTCGATGGCATAGCCGTCGTCGGAGAGGAGGCTCCTGTTCACCGCCGAGACATAGCCCACCGTCATGGTCCCCTCGAGGCCGAAGGGGTTCCCGAGGGCAACGGCCAGCTGCCCGGGCCTCAGAGACGCCGAGGCGCCCCATCGGACGGGGTGGAGCCCCGAGGCCGCAACCTTGACCACCGCTAGGTCTGTGCCGATGTCATACCCGGCCACCTCCCCCTCCACTTCCCCAGAGGACAGGGTAACCCTGACCCCCATGGCGTCCTTGATGACATGGTAGTTGGTCAGCAGATAACCGTCCTCCCTGATCACGATCCCAGTACCCACGGCCTCCAGCGGGCTGGGTCTGTTGGGATAGGCGGGGTCGTACACCAGGGCGGTGATCTTGGCCACCGAGCCCCTGGCCCCGTCGTAAACCCTGGCCACGGTCTCTTCCTGGGGCATCTGGAGGTTGGCCTCCAGATCTGCCAGGTATAAGAGGCCCATACCCAGGACCAAGGCCCCCGCCACCACCCCGCCCAGGATGGCAGCCTCGAGGTACTTCCAGAGCTCCATGGGTAGCCCTCCCGTGGGGGTCAGATAAACCTAGCGGGGGATGAACCTCTCCTCCAGGTAGACGGCGTAGGGATAGAAATACTTCTGCATATACTTGTATACGCCCAGCATGATGGCTATCCCCACGATTATCAGGACCCAGCCCGCGACCTTGTAGAGGAGCTGGGAGTTGCGCCGGGTCCACTCCACCTTGCCGCTGAAGTGCCTCCCACCGTAGGCCAACGCCAGCATTGACGTGCCGAAGCCCAGGGAGTAGACGAAGAGGAGGAGGGAGCCCCTGGCGATGTCGCCCTGGTATACCACGAAGGTCAGGATCGCCCCCAGGATGGGGCCTATGCACGGGATCCAGATGAAGCCCAGGGAGAGGCCCAGGATGAAGGCGCCCAGGAGGGGGCGCTCCTTGGAGAGCTCGTACCTCCTGCTGAAGAAAGCATGGAACCTGTTGACTATGCCGGAGGTCCTGCGGGTGAAGAGGTCCCTCACATCCCGGTCGACCATCACCGCCCCCATGGCGATGATTACCCAGGCGGAGAGGAGGCGCATGGCATCGCCGAAGCCGCCCACGGCCCAGCCCATGACCGAGAAGAGGCCCCCCATGAGGGTGAATGAGACCGAGGCCCCAAAGGCGATGAAGAGGGGCTTCAGCCTGTGCCCCACGGACCCGGCCAGGAGCGGAGGGAGCATGGGGAGGCAGCAGGGGGTGGTTATGGTCAGGACCCCCGCCAGGTAGGCCAGGAGGAGGGTCGGCTCGAAGGCCATGCTATCCTCTCTTCCGCCTCTCCGAGAGGAGGATGAGGACCATGCCCACGATGAAGAAGATTATGCCCGCCCAGAGCTCGTTCACCAGCGGCTTTATCTTCAGGGTCAGGGGGACCTCCCTTCCGCTCAGGCCGCTGAAGATGACGTAGGTATCCCCCAGGACCCCCCTATCTATCAGGACCTTCTGGACGTTGGTCCCTCCCTTGTAGGCTATGGACTTGGCCACGCCTCCCCCTATCATATCGGGCCCTTCGAAGACCGCCAGCTCCACCTCCTCGGCGGTGGAGAGGGTCTCCCTCACGGTCGCCTGGTAGGGCTCCACGAAGCCCGAGAAGAGGATGAGGGGGAAGGTTCTGTTCAGGGCGGCCGACCTGAAGTCCAGCATCAGAGAACCGGTGGTGGTCACTATGACCCCCTGGGGCACCTCGGCCCTGTCTATGGCGATCCAGAGCTCGTCCTTCCCCTCCACCAGCCGGAGGTAGG
>JACQPM010000079.1 GCA_016207475.1 Methanobacteriota archaeon
TACGTAGAGCATCTCCTCGTCCTGGGCCAGGTAGCCTCGCTTCACGAACCGCTCCACGTTCAGCTCAACCTTCCACTTCGGGAATTTTTCTCTCAGGAGCTCCTCCACCTCCCGCCTGGGCGCCTTCCCCTGCCTGGAGACAATGTAGGCCAGCGTGGCAGCCAAAGCTGCGACGTCGTCCACCCTGAGGCCCGAGGTGGCCTCGACCTCCGGCGTCCGAAGGACGGCGAAGAACCGGGCCGAGGCCAGCTCCTCCTCCTTCGGCTCCTTGGGCTGCTGGCCCTGCTCATAGACCACCTTGACCTCCATCCACAGGGGGTCCAGCTCCCGGTTGAGGATGTCCACGACCTCCATGTACCCCCGTCCCAGGGCCTTCCGGAGCTCCCAGCCCCGCACCCCCGGCAGGCGGTGCCTCTGGTAGAGGAGCATCTGGGCCGCCCTCCGGACCTTCCTCCTCGCCTCCGCCTCCCTCTCCGCCTCCTCCATCTAGTCCTCCCTGTAATCCAAGGGCACCGGTACGGAGTAGACCTTGGTCCTCTCTTCCAGGGGGATGGGCCTCTCCAAGGGCCTCAGGAATATCTCCTCTTCCAGATGTTTCACATCCAGCTCCACGTAACCATCCGTCACCAGGAAGCTCGTCAGGTAGGCCCTCTCCACAGCCTCCGCGAAGGTCCCCCGGTAGATGAACTCCCTGTACGACACCTTACCGCCCTTCGCCATGGCCCTCAGCTCCTCCAGGATCTTCTTCAGAAGATCTTTGAACTCCACCTCCGAGAAGGTCCTGAGGTTGACCAGGTCCTCCCTCGTCAGGAGGCCCAGCTCGCCCCCCGAGGGGGCCTCCTCCCGGAGCCTCTCCGCCAGGGGGAGGAGGCTGTTCCAGTAGTCCAAACCTTCCTCCAGCCTCTTCTCCGAGAGCTGCTCCAGGGCCACGATGGGGTGCCAGGAACGGAAGAAGACGGAGGCGAGGCGCTCGGGCTCCAGCATCCTGATCTTGAGCTCCACCAGGATGGGGTCTATGTAGAGGGCGGAAGCTCTATGTTTCAGCCAATCGCCCTGGAGCCTGACGATGGCGGCGATCCTGTTGAGGGCCTCGGCGTCCAGGAGGAGCTCCTCCGGGAGCCGCCACCGGGGCAGGTAGCGGCGGAGCTTCTCGATGGACCGGCCCACGTCCACCTGGAAAGGGTCCACGCCCCTCCTCTCCACCGCCCGGCAGAGCGCTATGATCCTGAGGAGCTCCTCGGGGTCCACCTTGGCCTTCATCCCACCACCGCCGCCTGGGACCTCCCATAGGCGTTCTGGACCACGATGACATGGACCCCCGGATCTGGGACCGTGATCTGCCGGGGAGTTATGAGGATGTACTGGACCCCCGATCTCTTCACCGTGTTGACGATCATCTTGAAGACCACCTCCCGGTTCCTGGAGTCCATGTGGATGTCGAACTCGTCCACGGCCCTGAACGGCGAGACCACATGCCTCTGGAGGGCCAGGAGGAAGGCCATGGCCGAGGCGGACCGCTCGCCGCCGCTCTGGGTGTAGGCATCGAGGGCGATGGGTGGGGCACCCCGGAAGCCCACGAGGAGCTCCAGCCCCGCCGTCTCTATATCCTCGGCGTCCACGAGGCGCACCAGCCCTGCAGCCCCCACCTCGGCCATTATCTCCTGGTAGGCGGGGTTCACCTCATCCAGGAGGTCCTCCATCACCCGCCGCCAGACCTTATTCCTCTCCTCCAGCTCCCCCAGGACCTTCCTCCTGTTCTCGGCCAGGAGGTCCATCTTGGCCTTGAGTTCGGTGTAGAGGTTTGTGTAATCCGTGTATACCCTCTCAGCCTCCTCGGGTATCTCGCCCAGGGCCTCGATCTTCGCCTGGGTCATGGCCGCCTCCTCCCGGATCTGGGCCAGGGTACGCTCCGTCTCTATCCGCTCCCCGGCCCCCTCCATGGCCGGCCCGAAGGCTGCTAGCCTCCTCTCGGCCTCCCGCACCTCCCCCTCCAGGGCATGGATCTCCTCCTCCAGGACCCGGCGGTGATATTCCTGGACTTCCTCCTCCACCCGCTGGGCGATGTAGTTTTCCAGAAGAGAGGCCAGCTCCCTCTCCAAGACGGCGAGGGCCTTCTGGACCTCCTCTATCCTCCCCGCCAGCTCCGCACTCCTGGCCTCCCCGGCCTTCGCCTCTGCCTCCAGGACCGGAAACCTGCCCACGAGCCCTACAACGGTCTCGATACCGGCCTTCTCCTTCTCCAGCTCCATGAGGGCGTAGTAGCCCTTCCTCTCCTCAAGCCTACGGCCGTCCAGGAGGCCCTGCAGTTCTTTGAGCCTCTCCGACGCCTTCGCTATCCTGGCCAGGGTGTTGGCCAGGAGGGTCCTCCTGCCCTCGAGTCTCTCCTTCAGTGTCGCGAGGGTCCTCTCCTGCCTGCCCACCTGGCACCAGACCGCCTCCCTCTCCAGGTAGGCCTTCCTGGCCAGGAGATCCTTCCTCTGGAGGTACTTCTCGTAGACCTCCTTCCAGTACCCCA
>JACQPM010000074.1 GCA_016207475.1 Methanobacteriota archaeon
CGGCCCCTCGGAGCTCGCCCTGCAAGACGTAGGCTATCCGACGGTCACCCTGGGCGAGGTGAAGAACAGGGCAGACCTGGTCATATACTGGGGCTCCAACGCCATGCACGCCCACCCCCGCCACCTCTCCCGCTACTCCGTCTTCCCGAGGGGCTACTTCCGCGAGAGGGGCTCCCAGGACCGGGAGCTCGTCGTCGTGGACGTGAGGCGGACCGATACCGCCAAGATCGCCAACGAGTTCATCCAGGTCCTGCCAGGCCAGGATTACGAGCTCTTCTCGGCCCTCCGGACGGTCCTCAACGGCGGCGAGCTGAAGGAGGAGAAGGTGGCAGGGGTGCCGAAGGAGAAGATCATGGCCCTGCTGGAGAAGATGAAGAACTGCCAGTTCGGGGTGATCTTCTTCGGGATGGGCCTGACCCAGAGCCCCGGGAAGATAAGGAATATAGACAGCGCCATCTGCCTCGTCAAGGACCTGAACAGGTACACGAAGTTCTCCATCATGATGATGAGGGGGCATTACAACGTCACGGGCTTCAGCGAGGTCCTCTCCTGGCAGTCGGGCTTCCCCATAGCAACGGACTTCTCAAGGGGCTATCCCAGGTACAACCCCGGCGAGACGGCTGCCAATGATGTATTGGTGAGGGAGGAGGCCGACGCAATGCTCTCCATAGCCGGGGACCCGGGGGCCCACTTCCCCAAGAAGTCTGTGGAGCACATGGCCAGGATACCGCTCATCGCCATAGACCCCCACTGGACCCCCACCACGGAGCTGGCCGATGTCTACATCCCCTGTGCCATAGCAGGGATGGAAGTGGAAGGGACCGCCTACCGCATGGACTCGGTGCCCCTGAGGCTGAGGAAGGTCGTGGAACCTCCGGCAGGGATAATGAACGACAGGGAGATCTTGGAGCGTCTGTTGGAGAAGGTGCGGGCCAAGAAAGGGAAGGCCCTCAAGGCTGCTCCGACCACCCACTGATCCTATTCGCCCTCAGTCTGTCCCTGCCCACGTAGACCATGCAGGGGGCGCGGTCTATGATCTCGCTCACGATATCCCCGAAGAAGAGCTTTCCTACCCTGGTCCTCCGGCTCACCCCAAGCATGATCAGGTCGTAGCCCCCCGTGGAGGCCTCGTGCAATATCTCTTCTCCCACCGGCAGTCCCTGGGAGCTCAACTTATTCTCTATCTTCGTACCGTACATGGCCGCTATCTCGTTCACCCGTCTGAAGGCCCTCTCTCCCCGGGAGTGCTCAAAGTCGATTATAGCCCTGGTCGGCCTCAGGGGGAGCTCCTGGATATAGAGGGCGGTGATGCTGGCGCCGTCTATCTTGGCTATCTTGCAGGCCAGCTCCATTATCCTGTCGGCACGGCGGTAGCCGGCAGTTGGTACCAGGATCCTCTTTATCCGCACGGGCCCAGGAGTCCCCACCCTCTCCCGCGGGAGCCCTACCCGCCGGTCCCTCCCAACTCCCACCATGCACGGGGCGCTGTTCAGCAGCTCATTCACCACATCCCCGACGAGGACCTTGTCCACCATGGAGCGCTCGCTGAAGCCCAGGATGACGAGATCGTGGCCGCCCTTCCGGAGCTCCTCGAGGATCTCCACCCCGGCAAACCTCCCCTGAAGGATGACCTTCTCCTTCACCTCCAGGCCGTAGCGCATGGCAGTCCTCTTGATCTTCTCCACCGCCGCCTTCCCCTTCTCCAGGGGGACACCCGGCCCTTTCTGCAGGATGGTGGGGCCCTCTTGGATGAAGACGGATTCCACCATGGCCCCATCGGCCTTTGCCACCTTGCACGCCGTCTCCACGATCCCCTGGAAGTAGGCGTAGCCCGTGGTGGGTATGAGGATCTTCTTTATCCTCATGGGCTTCCTCTTGGGGATCTCCTCCACGGGCATCTCAGCCCGGTCCACCAGGGGGAGCTTGTTCATGTTCCTATAGATGGCGTACATGATGAGGCCCGAGATCATCCAGACTGTCCCTAGGACGCGCCCCACCTCGTGGGTGGCTACTACGATGAGCCAGACGAAGGAGGTCCCCATGAACCCCAGTATGGCGGTCACGGGTACCTCCCCCCCCTTTACCCTTATGTTCCCCCGGAGCTTGAAGGGCCTCTCCATCCCGGGTTGGACGAGCCTGAGCTTTATGAGAGATATGTGGGCCATGGAGAAGGCGAGCATGGCGCCGTAGTTGTAGAGGTCCGCCAGCCATGGCAGGTCGCCGGGGATGACGAGGACGATGGTCACGACCATTACGAGGATTATGGCCAGGTAGGGGGTCTTGTAACGCCTGTGGACCTTGAAGAGGGGGCCCGGTATCTGGTGATGGGAACCCATGGCGAAGGATAGGCGCGAAGCGCCTATCATGGCGGCGTTGGAGGCGACAGCGAGGATCGTTACCCCCAGTACCGCCACCAGGGGGGCCAGGATCTCCTTCCCCACCGGCATGCTGTGGGCTATCCCCGCGATCGGGTCTGCCAGCCATTTGGTGGCCAGCTCCTGGGGCGGTATGGCGCTCAGGGCTATGAGGGAGATGCCTATGTACAGGGCCAGGACAGTGACCATGGCGGCCATGGTGGCCCTGGGGATATTTTTCCCTGGGTCCACCGCCTCCTCCGCCGTCTGGGCGATGGACTCGATCCCGATGTAGGCGATCATGGCGATGGAGATGCCGTAGAGGAAGTTCCTCCACGTGGGGTCGGTGCCCAGGTGGACCTGGCTGAGGAGGACATCAGGGCTGAAGAGGAGGAACGCGCCCATGACTATGAGGGTCACCTGGGTGACGATGTCAACGGCGATGAGGACCATGTTGAACCTCGTCGTCTCCCTGATGCCGATGATGTTCAGGGCCCCCAGGAAGAGGAGCAGGGCTATGGCGAAGAGGGTGCTGTAGGGCCATGTCTTGAAGATCGGGAAGAAGTAGCCCATGTAGCTGGCGGCCGGGATGACGGAGATGGCTATGGTCACGATGTAGTCCAGCATCAGGGCCCACCCGGCGATGAAGCTGTATAGGTCGTTGAAGGCGTGCCTGGCGAAGGAGTTGGAGCCCCCGGCGTCCGGGATCATTGAGGCGCACTCGGCGTAGGTGAGGGCGGTGAAGACGAAGAAGATCCCGGCTATGATGATGGCCAGGGGCGCAGCGCCCATGGCGTAGAGCGTGGTAACGCCGAGGGCGTAGTAGATGGAGGAGCCGACATCGCCGTAGCCCGTTGTGAAGAGCCCGCCGGCGCCCACGGCCCTCTTCAGCCCCCGGTCCCTCACCGGGCCTTCCCCCTGGCCCATGCTATCTCCCCCGGAGTTTGATCCTCATGAGGCCGTAGATGATGAGGATGGAGCCCAAGGCCAGCCCCAGGGTTATGCCTTCCACTCCTCGCCCCATCACGAGCCCCACCAAGGCCGTGCCTATGGCGATGGAGGATACAGAC
>JACQPM010000076.1 GCA_016207475.1 Methanobacteriota archaeon
GACCGAGACGATGCCCATAATGGTCAGGGGTTTCGCCACCATAGACATAGGTGGGGTGAGCACCGACCCCATAAGAGTCGTCAGTGGGGAGAGCTTTACCCTGAACATAAAGGTGGAGAACGTGGAGTTCGAGAAGGCGAAAGCAGTAAAAGCCTCCATCGACCTCCCATTCACCGGGAATAGAGAGGCCTTCATCGGGGAGTTGAAGAGGGACGACGACGCCCCGGCGATCTTCGTCCTAAAGGCCGGGGAACCAGGGGAGTACAGGTACAAGGTCCGGATCGAGTACCTGGACGATACCGGAAGGCAGGCCTTGGAGGAGAACCTCATCCTGGTCGTCTATCCAGGGCGCGGGGGATTGAGCCCCCTGGCCATCGGGGGGCTGGTGTTTTTCCTCCTGGTAGGATACCTCTTATGGCGGAGGGCCATGACCCCCATCCAGGTATACCTGCGGTGGCGGGAGGGCAGGTAGGGTGAACAGGCGGGAGTTGCGGGCAGGCCTCTTCCTTGCCTCCCGGGATATAATGAGGTCCAAGAAGATAGTGGGGCTCGTCTTCCTCTCCCTGGCCTTCAGCTACGTGAACGTGGTCTTCCTGGCCTCCATGATGCAGGGGATGACCCAGACCCTGGTGGGGGTGGCCATAGGCGCCGAGGGCCACATGACCATCCTCCCCAAGGAGGACCAGAGGTTCATCGAGGGTGTAGGGAACCTGAGGAAGAAGCTGGACGCCATCCCCGGCATAGAGGGGGCCACCTCCAGGATAGTGGCGGGGGCTACGGTAGAGTACAAAGGGAAGTCCCTTGGCAGGGCGGTGATGGGGGTCTCGCCTAGGAGGGAGGGGAGGGTCTCGGTCCTCCCCAGCTCCAGGATGGTGGACGGGGAGTTCCTCACCCAGAACGACCGGGAGGAAGTGGTCATCCCCCTCTTCCTGGCCGACGAGCTGGAGGGGAAGGTTGGGGACAAGGAGTACATCAGGGCCGGGAAGACCATAAAGGTCACCTACGGCAACGGCGTCATCAAGGAGTACAGGGTGAAGGGGATCGTAGACCCCCGCTCCTTCGCCTGGTCGAACTACGTCATCGCCACCGAGGACGAGGTGGAGGAGGTCCTGGGGGTGAGCGACGTCGCCTCGACGGTCAATATACGGATTCGAGATCCCTCCGACCTCAGGAGGTCCAAGCTCGAGCTGACGATGCAGAACGCCAGGGGGGATATCGAGATCTGGGAGGAGCGCTTCCAGTCGATCAAGGACTTCACCACGGCCATGATCCTCCTGGGGAATCTCGTCTCCGTGGTGGGACTCATCGTGGCCGCCGTCATAATAGCCATCATCATCTACATCAACTCCGAGGGGAAGAAGCGCCAGATAGGCATCCTGAAGGCGATAGGGGCCAAGAACGATGTCGTACTGGTGATGTTCTTTGCCGAGGCCATAATCTTCGCCATAGTGGGCATAGCCCTCGGCTTGGCCTTGACCCTCATAGGGGCCAACTACCTCATCACTCACCCCATCCGCCTCCCCTTCGGCGATTTAAAGCCCTACCTAACACCCCGGCTCATCCTCATCTCCTGCATCGCCTTCATCCTCATGGCCATGGTGGCAGGCTCCTACCCCGCGTGGAGGGCCGCCAGGCAGAATATCATCAAGGCCATCTGGGGTGAGTAGTACGACGGGCAGCCCGATCCTCGAGACCGTCAACCTGAGGAAGTCCTACTTCATGGGGAAGGTGGAGGTACCGGCCCTCCGTGGCGTCGACATAAAGGTCGAGGAGGGGGAGTTCGTCTCTCTCATGGGGCCCTCGGGGTCTGGGAAGACGACCCTCCTGAACATGGTCGGGATGCTCGATGTACCGACCTCGGGGACGGTGCGGATCACCGGCATCGATACGTCCCTCCTGAGCGACGTGGAGAAGTCGGAGTTCCGCCTCGAGAAGCTCGGCTTCATCTTCCAGTTCTTCAACCTCTTCATGGAGCTGACGGCCATGGAGAACGTGATCCTCCCAATGATGCTCCAGGGCAAGGGGAAGGAAGAGTATCTCAGGAAGGGGGAGGAGCTCCTCAAGGTCGTGGGCCTGGGGGAGAGGATGAGCCACTACCCTTCGGAGCTCTCCGGGGGGCAGCAGCAGCGCGTCACCATAGCCAGGGCCCTGGCCAACGAGCCGGCCCTCCTCCTGGCTGACGAGCCCACGGCCAACCTCGATTCCCAGACCTCCATCGAGATCGTGGACCTCTTCGGGAGGATTAATAAGAAGGAGGGGAAGACTATATTCATGGTGACCCACGAGGAGGAGCTGGGGAGGCGGGCGGACAGGATCATAAGGCTGAGGGACGGCCTGGTGGTGGGCTGAGATGGTGGGGAAGGTCAAGGTCACGATATACAGGTACGGGGGGAGGTTCCTCCTCTACAGGATAACCCAGGATTGCGAGGAATGCGAGCTGAGCGTCCGCATGGCCCGGGGGATCGCCGAAGAGCTCGGTAAGGAGAAGGTGGAGGTGGAGGTGAAGCCCTGGCTCGACCATTTCATGGAGGCGCTGCTGAAGGGCGGATGGCATACGCCAATCATTTTGATAAATGGCAGGAAGTACTCCCAGGGTGTGGTCCCTCAGAGGGAGGAGTTCAGGGAGGCGATCCTCCGAGCTATGGAGGAGTAAAGGCTTTATCGTAGGAGGTGGAGGACGATCTATGGACCGGGATATCGTCATAGTGGAGCAGAAGAAGGTGGACCTATCCAACGCCCTTGTGGTGGTCGGTTTTCCGACCGTGGGCCTGGTCAGCACCATCGCCGCCAACTACGTGGTGACCTCCCTGGGGCTGGAGAGGATCGGGGCTGTTTACTCCAACTCCTTCCCGCCCGCAGCCGTCGTCCACGACTCCATTCCCATGCCACCCGTCAGGATTTACGCCAGCAATATCGTCTGCGGCCCGAAGGGAAGCTGCGAGGAACTGGTGGTCATCCTCTCGGAGTTCAACCCCCAGCCCAACCTGGTGAAGCCCCTGGCCGATGCCATAGTCGAGTGGTGCGCCACCAAGGCCGGGAAGTGCCGCCTGATAGTCACCCTGGAGGGCATCCCCATGGACGGGGGACCCAGGGAGGACCTGCGGACCTTCGGGCTGGGATCCACCTCCAAGGCCAGGGATATCTTGGGAGGATACGGCATAGAGCAGCTCCAGGAGGGCGTTGTCAGCGGCCTCTCGGGAGTCCTCCTGTACGAGGGGGAACGCCTGGGGATAGACGTCACCTGCCTCCTGGCCGAGGCCTCCCCCAACTACCCCAATGCCAGGGCCGCCGCTAAGGTCCTGGAGATGCTGGACAAGATAATACCGGCGTTGCATATAGACCCCCAGCCCCTCTATCTGGAGGCCGAGAAGATCGAGGCCCAGATAAAGTCCCACCTGGAGAAGGCAAGGCCCGTGACCCAGCCCTTCCCCGAGAGCCCTCCTCCTGGGATATATCGGTAAGTACCGAGCCGGAAAAGATTTAAGGGAGAAAGAGGAGTAGGAGCTATCATGAAGATCCTTGTATCTGATCCGTTGCACCCGTCGGGGGTGGAGCTTCTCAAGAAGGTAGGGGAGGTGGAGGTCGCCCAGGGCCTCCAGAAGGAGCAGCTCCTAGAGAAGGTCAAGGAGATAGATGCCCTCCTGGTGAGGTCCGAGACCAAGGTGACCAAGGAGGTCATAGCGGCTGCGAAGAACCTCAAGGTCATCGGACGGGCGGGGGTTGGCGTCGATAACATAGATCTGGAGGCGGCGACGGCCCGGGGGATCGTCGTGGTCAACTCGCCGGAGGCCTCATCCATCACAGTGGCGGAGCACACCTTGGGGCTGATGCTCTCCCTCGCCAGGAAGGTCCCCAGCGCCAACGCCTCCCTCAAGGGCGGGAAGTGGGAGAAGAAGAAGTTCATGGGGATCGAGCTCAGGTCCAAGACCCTGGGGGTCGTGGGGATGGGCAGGATAGGCTCCCAGGTGGTGAAGAGGGCGAAGGCCTTCGAGATGGACGTCCTGGCCTACGACCCCTACCTCTCGGAGAAGCAGGCCAGGGCCTTGGGGGCCAAGGTCACAGACCTGGAGACCGTCCTGAGGGAGGCAGACTTCATCTCCCTCCACGTCCCCCTGACGGACAAGACCAGAGGGCTGATAGGGAAGGAGACCCTGGAGAAGATGAAGAAGACCGCCTACGTCATCAACTGCGCTAGGGGCGGGATCGTAGACGAGAAGGCCCTCTTCGAGGCCCTCTCTTCCGGGAGGATCGCTGGTGCAGCGCTGGACGTCTTCGAGAAGGAGCCCCCCCTGGAGAGTCCCCTCCTCAAGCTGGAGAATATCATCCTCACCCCCCATCTGGGGGCCTCGACGGTGGAGGCCCAGCTCCACGCCTCAGTCATAGCCTGCGAGGAGGTTGCCAACGTCCTCCAGAACAGGGCTGCGAAGAACGTGGTGAACATGCCGGTCCTGGCCCCCGAGGCCCTCGAGGGGCTGAAGAACTTCATCCCTCTGGCTGGGGGCCTGGGGAGGTTCGCCATCCAACTCTCCAAAGGGAGGGTTGGCGATGTGGACGTGACATACGCAGGTGGCTTGAAGGACTTTCAGGACCTAGGCGTTCTTACGAACGCCCTCCTCTGCGGGCTCCTGGCACCCATCCTGACGGAAGGTATAAACCTCTTCAATGCCCCCATCATAGCCAGGAACCGCGGGATAAGGGTGACGGAGGGGAAGAGGGAGGACTCGGAGAAGTACCAGAACCTCATCGACCTGAAGGTGAGGACCGACGCGTGGGAGACCACCATAAAGGGGACCCTCCTCGGCGGAGAGGAGGCCAGGATCGTGGAGGTGGAAGGTTACCCTCTGGACCTCCCCCCCAGGGGGCGGATCCTCCTGGTGAGGCATGAGGACAGGCCAGGGATGATAGGAAAGGTGGCCATGGCCCTGGGGGAGCGGGGCATCAACATAGGCTCGATGCAGGTAGGGCGGAGGGAGGTCGGGGGGCTCCAGCTCATGGTGCTGACGGTGGACCAAGAGGTGGACCAGAGAGTGCTGGAGGCGGTGAAAGGGATCGCCGGGGTGGAGAGGGTCCAGGCCCTGGTGATGTGATGTACGCCCCAGAGGACCTGGAGCGGCGGGACGGGACCGGGAAGATCGTCCTCCCAGAAGGCCTCGGTACCGAGGAGGCCTGGGTGGTCCTGAAGGAGACAGGGGCGATCCTGACCATAAAACCCACCGAGGGCAGGCTGGCGGAGAAGGGGAAAGAGTATCCTGTCCTCATGAACCCCAAGAGGATGATGACCTCTGCTAGGTACGGCTTTGCACCCCTCAGCAGGGAGATGGCGGTGGAGAGGCTGGGGGCGGAGAAGGGGGAGCGGTATTACCAGGAATGGTGGGGTATCAAGGGATAGCTGATTAGAATTCTTTTCATCGTTACTGAGTTTTTGCCATAATAAATGAAAAAACTCCTGGACTCCTCGCTCTACGCTCACCAGGGGAGTTGTCAAGGGGTGGGTAAAAAGCTGCTCAAAAAGGTAATTAAATGATGATGGGGAATATGGGACAAGTCGGTGAGGTATGGCTACGGTAGTCGAGGAAGCTCTTAAGAGCCCCAACACCCTCGGTAACTTGGCCGATCTGGTCAGCAAGTGTTATCAGTGCGCCATATGTTCAGGAGTATGCCCCAAGGCCAGGGTCAAGCCGGGTTTCCTACCCAGGCGGATCGTCTTCAGGTCCCTGACGAACCCAGAGGCTCTGGACGATGGCGCGGTCTGGGACTGCCTCACCTGCGGCCTCTGCCTCCAGAAATGCCCCATGAAGGTGGACATTCCGGGCCTGGTCCGCACAGCCAGGGCTGGGCTGGTGGAGATGGGGGGCGGATGCACCGTGGCCCACGAGATCCTCCGGCCTTTCTACGGCATCATGGCTGGCAAGGGGGTGAAACCCCGGAGGAGGGGCCTTTTGGCCCAGGACGTCAAGACGAACGAGAATTCAGACACCCTCTACTTCATGGGCTGCGTTCCCTATCTGGACATACTCTTCAAGGAGGACGTGAACTTCGAGGGCATGGGGATTGCGGACAACACCATTAGGCTCCTCAACGCCGTGGGCATCGAGCCAGCCGTCCTGGATGGGGAGAAGTGCTGCGGCCACGACCAGCTCTGGAGGGGGCAGGTGGACCAGTTCATGGAGCTGGGGAAGCAGAACCTGGGATTCCTCAAGAGGTACAAGAGGATCGTCACCTCGTGCCCCGAGTGCTACCGGACCCTGGCCCTGGACTATAAGGAGATGTTCGGTGCCAAGCTGGAGGTGGTCCACATATCGGAGCTCCTCGCCAAGGAGGTGGGGAAGCTCAAGACCAACGGCACCCACCGGGTGGCCACATTCCACGACTCCTGCCGTCTGGGGAGGCACATGGGGATCTACGACCAGCCCAGGGAGGTCCTCAGGGCCCTGGGCTACGAGCTGCGGGAGATGACCAATACGAGGGAGGAGAGCCTCTGCTGTGGGGTCCCCCAGTTCGTCAGGTGCGACGACGAGAACAAGGAGATCAGGAGGCGGAGGCTCAGGGAAGCCGCGGGGACGGGGGCGGAGGTCCTCATCACCCCCTGCGCCAAGTGCCAGATACACCTCAAGTGCCTCCAGAACGACAAGGGGGAAGAGCTGATGGAGAACAAGTACAACATCAGGATCGTGGACTTCGCCACGGCCCTCATGGAGAACCTGGGGAGGTGAAGGGATGGAGATGGAGACCTTTGCGCCCCTCCTGAAGCCCAGCAAGGGCTTCGAGGAGCTGAAGAAGTCCGTCATAGATACGGGTATGTGCTCAGGGTGCGGGGCCTGTGCCGCCTTCTGCGAGAGGATCGAGATGCAGGACGGCATGCCGGTACTGGCCAAGGACTGCAACCTGAAGGTCGGGGCCATAAAGTGCAGCGCCGAGGGGAACTGCTACGACAACTGCCCCCACACATCTTTCAGCTGGAAGGCCCTGGAGGAGGGGGCCTTCGGTGGCGCAGGCGAGGACCCGGTCCTGGGCCATTACATGAAGATCCTGGGCGTCAGGTCAAAGAAAGGGGAGGTGCTGGAGAAGGCCCAGGACGGCGGCGCAGTCACCTCCCTCCTCCTCTGTGCCCTGGAGAACGGCCTCCTGGACGGGGCAGTGGTGGCCGCCAGGTCCGGGGACTGGAAGACCAGCCCCGAGGTCGTGACCCGGAAGGAGGAGCTCCTGGGAGGCGCCGGTACGAAGTACGCCAGGACCCCCACGCCCACGAAGCTCGGCAGGTCCCTCCGGGGGGC
>JACQPM010000005.1 GCA_016207475.1 Methanobacteriota archaeon
CCCCTGGCTGGCCCCGAAGGTATCCTCTCCCTTGACCGCGTAGCCGTCCATGGCAGCCCTTGGAAAGGGGGGCAGGTCCATGGAAGAGACCAGGTCCTCGGCCAGGACCCGTCCACAGGCCTTTTCAAGGCCTACCTCGTCGGTGCCCAGGGCCTTGGCAGTACTTAGGAGGATCTCCAAGGCCGCTCCCACGGGAGTCCTCTCCCGGAAGCCTCTCTTCCGGACGCCCACTATCCCGCCCCCAGCAGTGCCTTGAGCCGTTCCAGGTCCCCTGGCGTATTTACGTTGAAGAAGGTGAGGAGCTCCCTGTCCTGGGCCCGGAACTCCTCCACCGATATGTATCGCACGTCCGCCATCCGTGCTACTGCACCTTTGACGTCCCTGATACCCCTTCCCATGGCCTCCTCACAGGCTGCCAGGAAGGGGTCCGTCCTGTAGAGGGCCTGGAGGGGGTGGATGCGATCCCCGTCCCTTGGGATCAGGGCGTCGTGGTCCCCGATCTCCTCCAGCATCTGTCTCAGGACACCAGATCGCAGTGCAGGGCTGTCGCAGGTGAGGACCAGGGCATACTCGCCGGTACAGCGCTTCAGGGCGGTGAGGAGCCCCCCCAAAGGACCTATCGGCCCTTCCTCGTCCACCACCGCCGCGGCCCCTCCCAGGGCCATACCCTCCACCTCCCTCCTCTGGGTCTCTGAAGCCACCGATACTATGACCTCGCCGCAGACCCCCCTGGCGCTCTCCACCACCCTCTCCAGGAAGGTCTTCCCGCCGAGTTCCACGGACTTCTTGTCCGTACCCATCCGCCTGCTCCTGCCGCCGGCGAGGACGATACATGAGGCCCTCATAGTCATAGTACTTATAGTAGGGGGAAAACTTTTTATATCCTTATGCCATTGCTATAGCTTAACACACCTTGATAAAGATACTCGGCCGGTTGGAGGTGAAAGTGTGGTAGTGTTGAAGATGGCGCAGGAGTCGGTGAGGGATTACGATACGATCCGTTACACGACTTGCGACAACATGTGCGAGAGCGGTTGCGGCATGAAGGTCTTCTTGAAGGACAACCGCATTGTGGATATCTACGGTGATGAGGAACACCCCCAGAACTACGGTTCCCTGTGCCCCAAGGGGACGGCCAACTACCAGCACGCCTACAACCCCCTCCGGGCCAAGTATCCAATCATAAGGGAGGACAACGTCAACGGGAAGTTCAAGAGGGTAACCTGGGACGAGGGCCTGGACTTCGTGGCCGAGAGGCTGAAGTACATAAAGGAGAAGTGGGGGGCCCACGCCGTCGCCTGCCATAGGACTGGGCGCTCCAGCTACGGTAACAAGCTGGGCGGGGCGCGGTTCATGGTCATGTACGGGACCCCGAACATCTATGGGCAGGGCCCGCTCTGCTGCGAGTCTCCAGGGGCCAGAGGACAGTATGTCTACGGTGCCAAGGAGTTCCTCAGGCTGATGAACCCCTGCCAGGACGCCATGAACAGCGATACCATCTTCCTGGCCGGCTCCAACGCCGCCGCCTTGGAAGTCATCACCATGAAGTGGTACGTGGAGGCCCAGGAGAAGAACGGTACCAAGTTCATAGTCGTGGACCCCAGGTTCAGCGCCACCATGGCAAAGGCCGATCTGGCCATGAGGCTGAGGCCCACCACCGATGCGTACCTGGCCAACGCCATCGCCAACGTCCTCATCTACGAGATCGACGGCATCGACCACGAGTTCGTCGACAAGTGGTGTGTCGGCTGGGACAAGTACTCGGCCCTGGTCAAGGACTACACCCCCGAGAAGGCCGAGAACATTACCTGGGTCCCGGCCGAGGATATAAGGCAGGCCGCCGAGTGGATGGCCTACCCGAAGAGGACCCACTTCACCGGCTGCCTGGGCACGGCCCAGCAATACAACGCCGGGAACGGGAACGCCGCCTATCAGTCCCTCACCGCCATAACAGGGAACGTGGGGCAGAAGGGCGGTGGCTGGAACTGGCTCCACAACTGCAGGCCGGTCCTCAGCGCAGGGAAGGACCTGAAGGAGTGGGTCGTCAAGATCAAGGAGCCCCAGCTGACCGACAAGATAATCCCATGGGGCGACAGCTCTTCGGCCAGTCTCATAGATCCGGGCATCACCGGGAAGCCCTATCCGATAAAGGGCCTCATTTGGAATGGGAATCACGTCGTCCAGTGGCCGAACAACAACAAGGTGAGGGAGTTCATGAAGAACCTCTACCTGGGCGTCCACCTCTCCTTCCACCCCAACGAGACCGCCAGCTGGATGCATGCCTCCGTCCCCATAGGGAGCTTCTTCGAGCACGAGGGCGTCGTCCACCACGGGAACAACAGGCACGTCCAGTGGCACAACTGGGTCATACCCCGCCAGTGGGAGTGCAGGGCGGACATAGACTTCTGGGCCGGTCTGGCCAAGAGGTTCGAGTTCGGCGAGAAGTACTACGCTCCAGATGGCAAGAGCTGGTGGAAGGACAAGGAGCAGACCGAGATCGACGAGAGGCTCTGCCAGAACTGGTTCCACTCCCAGGAGTCCTTCGTGGCCGGCATCACTGCCGATCTGATGGACCCCGAGAAGTCCCCGAAGGGCGGGGTCATGTGGCCTGCCGAGACCAAAGACGAGGCCATGATGTACTCGGACCCCGAGGCCACCATAAGGGGCGCCCAGTGGATCATGTACAAGGAGGGCGTGAATTACCCGGGCACCGACAAGCGCTTCCCGACCCCGACTGGGAAGGTGGAGCTCTACTCCGCCGCCCTGGAGCAGATAGGCTGGTACCCCCTGCCGATCCACATAGAGCCGAACAGCAGCCCCGTGGCCAGGCCGGACCTATGGGAGAAGTATCCCCTCATCCTCTCCACCGGGCGGCTGGTGGCCCACTTCCACGAGATGGGGCACTGGTGGCCCTGGATGGTGGAGCTGGAGTCCCACAGGTTCGTAAACATCCACACCGAGACCGCCAAGGCCCTGGACATCAAGGACGGCGATAACGTAGTCCTGGAGAACGACCAGGGGAAGGTCATAGGCCCGGCGTGGGTGAACGAGATGGTGGACGAGGGCGAGGTCTGGTCCCCGGAAGGCTTCGACAAGTTCCAGCCCTTCTATCCTTACTCCAACATCAACGAGCTGGTGGACAACACCGTCAAGGATCCCTTCTACACCCAGGCCCAGTACAAGTGCAACCTGGTCCGGCTCTACCGCGAGGGAGACGATCCGGACCAGGCGGTGGAGAAGACCAAGGAGTACCTTGCCACGGTCAAGAGGACGCCCAAGGACTACCTCTCCCCAGACACTGAGAAGACAGTCAATCTGGGCCCCTACATGCGCTTCGCCAAGAAGGGGAGCGGTGTATGGTACCTGGGGACGCCCAGGGAGAAATGGGAGACCAAGTGAGGAGGTGGAGCCATGGCTGAACAACTGACCGACCAGGACCCTCTCTGGAACCTCGACAAGGAGACGGCCAAGGGCGCCTTGGCCAGGAACGAGAAGATAGGCCTCTTCGAGGCCCAGGGTGCCCACAGATGGGGCATCCCCCCTGACCACGTCACCATGTTCGTGGACCTGAAGAGGTGCATAGGGTGCTTCAGCTGCGAGACCTCTTGCAAGCTCGAGCACGACCTCCCAGTGGGCCCCAGGTTCATAAGGGTGATGCAGGTAGGCCCCAAGAAGGTGGGGAAGCACACCAAGATGCTCTTCTACCCCATGGCCTGCTTCCACTGCGGCCAGGCCCCCTGCGTCCCGCCGTGCCCGACCGGCGCCATCAGCAAGAGGGCCAAGGACGGCATCGTCTGGATAGACCCTGCCAAGTGCATCGGGTGCAAGCAGTGCATCCAGGCCTGCCCCTTCGGTGCCATCCAGTTTGACACCAGGACCAGGAAGGCCATAAAGTGCGACTACTGCATCCACAGGGTGGACAAGGGCCTCCAGCCGGCATGCGTCACCAAGTGCTCGACCCACTGCCTCTACTTCGGGGACCTGAACCAGATCATGACCTACATGCGGGACAAGACCGCCCTGAAGCTGGCCACCTCCTACCTGAACGGCGCCGACACCGAGACCCTCTCGGGACCTGCCTACGTCTGGCCTGAGAAGCAGCAGTTCATACCCCGGATAAGGCTGAAGCCGGGCAAGCTCCAGGCGAAGGTCACGAAGATAACCCCGCAGGTGACGGTGAAGGTAGCGGCCAAGAAGTGAATCCCCTCACAGGGGATTTTATCTATTTTCGGAGCTGTAAAGTGGCGCGCAAGGAGGCGGCGAAGCCCAAGACCAAGAAGAAGGTCCAGGGGAAGGAAAAGCCCAATGAAGAGACCCTCCAGGTGACGGTACCGAAGATCATCGAGGATCGGAAGTTCAGGAACATCCCCGAGGATCTCGTCCCTTACATCACCAAGGAGCCCCACAAGTGGAACAACGCAGCCACCGCCGTCAGGGAGACGAGGGCCCTCAACCTGGCCGCGTCGTACATAGACAGGGATAGGAAGAATACCCTGACCTCCCCCGCTGCCGCTTATCCCGAGAGGCAGATCGTCATGCCCAGGGAGAAGATAAAACCCCAGAAGGAGTAGAGATGGAGCTATTTTCCCAGGAGCAGCAGAGGGAGCCCACCCCAAACACCGTGGTGATGCTCATAGACCTCAAGAAGTGCATAGGGTGCTTCAGCTGCGAGACCTCCTGCAAGCTCGAGCACGACCTCCCAGTGGGCCCCAGGTACCTGAGGGTCATGCAGGTCGGGCCCAAGAAAGTGCGAGGGAGGATAAGGAACCTCTACGTCCCCATGCTCTGCTTCCATTGCAGTCCCGCCCCCTGTGTCCAGCCGTGCCCGACCGGTGCCATCAGCAAGAGGGCCAGGGACGGCATCGTCTGGATCGACCCAGAGAAGTGCATAGGGTGCAAGCAGTGCATCCAGGCCTGCCCCTTCGGTGCGATTCACTGGAACAGCAATACCAGGAAGGCGGTGAAGTGCGACTTCTGCGTCCACAGGGTGGACTACAAGAGGACCTATACCCAGGCTGAGATAGAGAAGATCTACAGGTTCACCCTCCAGAATGGTGGTGGCGTCCGTTCCGTGGCGTACGATGAGATCGGGGCGGTGAGGAGGGACGAGAAGGGGAGGCTCACCGACGAGGCGGGAGAACCAATCTCAGGGAGGGCCCTGGCGGAACGGGGGAGAGAGATGAAGGAGCTCAGCTATGAGGGCCTCTGGTCCGCCTGCTCCACCAAATGCTCCACCGAGTGCATGAAATTCGGCTACTACCGTGACCTGAAGCCCTACATCGATGGCCTGCGGGAGAAGAGGGAGATAAAGCGGGTATGTTCCATCTTCTACGCCCTCCCGAAGGAGGACTTTCCCTTCCCGCTCAAGGCCCAGTAATGGTGTTGGATGACGGTCAAAACTAAGGGTCCTTCTTACGTCAAGGCCTTCCTAGACCCGGATCTTGCAAGGGAGTGGGAGAGGTTCGCCAAGGACTACCCATACCTCTTTTGGGCCCAGTCCATGAACATAAAGAGCACGGAGGACTGGAAGCGCTTCCTCAAGGACAAGAAACCCAAGCTGGACCATGCACCCCGGGTGCCCAAGGACCCGGGAGAGTTCGTTGCCCTGGCCAGGGCCAGGAGGGACCTGTATTTCCAGCTGGCCAGGAGCTTCACGGAGCCCACGGAACCCCTGGTGAGGGACCTCCTGAGCAGTACCTTCTACCGGGACCTGGAGGCAAATCTGAGGACCCTCCTGGAAGATCAGCGGGTGGGGGAGGGCCTCGCCATCCTGAGCGAATTCCTGGAGGTATTCAGAGGGACAGAGCCCGAGAGGCTCCTCGAAGACCTGGGGAGCGAGCACCTGACCATCTTCTACGACTCCTACTTCCCCTGGCTCTCCTGCTACGAGTCGGTCTACCGCTCCGAGAAGCAGACCATGGGAGAGCTGACGGCCATCGTCTCGAGGAGCTACAGGGAGGCCGGTTTCAAGACCCTGGATACATACGGGCGTGATCCGTCCGACGATCTCAAGCTGGAGCTGGAGTTCATCTACCGCCTCTGCGAGGCCGAGCTGGGCGCCTGGAGGGAAGGGGACAAGCCCAAGGCGCTGGAGTACCTGGTTCTCCAGAAGGAGCACATCCATCTCCACCTGGTCGAGTGGGTCCCCTACCTCTGTGACGACCTGACCAAGCCGGAGTTCAAGCTGGGCGTGGGCAGGAAGTTCCACAGAGCGGGGGAGGCCGCCGAGCGATACAAGGGGACAGTGGAGTTCGACTTCTACAGGGCCATGGGGCAGATCCTGAAGCCCCTCCTTGAGCACGACTACGCCCAGGTGGAGGCCATGCTCGCCGCTGCCGAGCATCTTCCTCCCGAGGAGGTCTCGGCCATGGCGGCGGGGGTGGAGCCCATCCCCACCGCCGGGGAGCGGTTCTACCTGGAGAAGGTAGCGTGAGTTCCCCCAGGGTGGCCTTCTATATCGATTACGACAAGTTCCGCAGGGACGAGGCCCCCGCCATCCTCCTCTTCTTCCAGCACCTGAGGGAGGAGGGCCACGCAGTGGACCTCTTCACCTCCGAGGAGCCACTCTTGGCTAAGGCAGGAGACTACGACGTCGCCGCCTTATCGGTCCTGAGCACCCTGGAGCTGCGTGCAGTCCTGGAGACGGTAGCCAGGGTGAAGGAAGCGAACCCAGGGCTGCTGGTGGTCCTGGGGGGCGCGGGCGTCTCGGGCCTACTGACGGCCCTGGTTAGGGCCCCGGGGGTTGACGTGGTGGTGGAGGGGGAGGGCGACAGGACCCTGCCCGTCTTACTGGAAGGTCTCCGGCGCGTGAAGAATGGGCGCCTCTCAAGGGAGGAGGCCGAAGGCCTGCGGAGGAGGACCTTCCCCCGCCGTGTGCGGCGTGATGGCGCGGAGCTCCTCCTCCGCATCCCGATCTCGGGGGTGGCCGTCAAGGGCGGGGGGGAGGTCCTCCTTGCCTCCCCGGACATCGAGGAGGCGTATAGTGCCAACAGCCAATCGTGGAGGGAAGCGGGTAAAGGGGAGTATCCCCTCACCCCGGAGGAGTTCTCCAGGCTCTGCCATCCCCACTCGACCCCGGAGGAGGTTGAGAGCACCCCAAGGGGCTACCCATGGGATATCGTAGAGGCCCGGGGCTGGAAGAGCGTAGCTCTGTACGCCCAGAGGGGCTGCAACTGGGGGCGATGCTCCTACTGCAGCATATCTACCCCCACCAACCGGAGGCTCCAGGTGGAGCGGGTCCTGGCCCTCCTGCGGGAGGCGAAGGCTCGCGGGATCGAGAGGGTGACCTTCGAGGACGACCAGTTCCTCCAGGATACCAGATGGGTAAAAAAGCTCTGCGAAGGGATAAAGGCCGAGGGGCTTCAGGGGCTGAGGTACGGCGCCATGGTGAGGGTGGATGCCGTGAGGGGCGGGCTCCTCGAGGAGCTGAGGTCCGCCGGCTTCGCCCGCCTCCAGATCGGGGTGGAGAGCCTATTACCTGAAAAGGTGCGGTACCTCCGGAAGACCCCCAGAGGGAGGGAAGAGGCTTACGTGGCCAGGGCCAGGGAGCTGGTGATGGAGTGCGCAGCGCTGGAGATGACCCCGGGGGTCTTCATCATAACCACCCGCCCCAAGGAGAAGGGCGCCTTGAGAGAGGCGGTAGCGGAGCTCAGGGCCGTGGCAGGGCTCATGAGGGAGGCCTATGAGAGGCACAAGAGCCTCCCGACCTTCAACTTCAACGACATCCTCATGGCCTACCCCGGGGCCCCCCTCTTGGAGGAGGAGGAGTACAAGAGGCTCATCATATCCCGGGACAGCTATACCCTGGAAATACCATACATCTTCGAGCCCAGGTCCATGGCCCTGGCGAACCTCCTGGGGAACCTCATGGCCCTGTCCAGGAGGCGGGGCGTAGCCCCGGAGGCCTTGAACGAGACCCTGGAGCACATGGAGGACCTGGTGCAGGCCCTGGAGGTCTCAGCCAAGCATCTTACCACGCCCACTGGCCTGGCCTTCGAGCTCCTCGGCTCCGCTCCCCAGGAGGCCTTAGACTCCCTCGGGGAGAGGCTCGAGATACCAGGAGGGCGGGTCGGGCTGGTCCAGGCCCTGGCCAAGGGGCGCTTGGAGCCGACGGTCCTCCTGGAGGCCATGCGCTCCGCCCCCCTGGCTCCCATCATAGAGAAGGTCCAGGGGGAGCTCTCGGAGGAGAGGGCCGCCGTCCTGGCCCTCTGCCAGGAGATAAAGCGGGATCTGGATACTGTAGAGGGCGCTATTATCCGGGAGGTGAACGGACACCTCCAGGAGAGGAAGAAGAGACTTATAGAGGCCGGGAGCCTGCCCAGGGAGGAGCTCCTGCGGAAGGCGGCAGAGGTCCAGGGGGCCACGGAGGCCCTCCTAGCGAGGTTCTACCCATACCTCAAGGCGAGGAGGACCTTGGAGGCCCTCTTGGCGTGGCTGGAGAAGTTCAGGGCTTCCTCAGGTAGAGGAGCCCCTGATGGAAAAATTTATACTAGCGATAGGCCATAATCGGAATAGGCGATATGGGGGGGCTTCGGCAGGGAAGGGAGGGATATTTTGAGAAGGGTGAGACGGTTCCACGTTGAGGCCCGCCTTCTGGTACCATTCTCTCCACCGGCCATACCAACTGTGGCCGGCAGAGGGACGGAAAGGAGCCATAATCGATAAAACCGTGTGAAGGATAGGGAAGTGAACATAACCAGAGAAACCCTTGGAATACGGTGTGCCTCTAGACGCTTGTGGGCCAAGGGCTTTCTCCTCGCCTTGGTGGTGCTGGCTTCCGGCGCTTCCCCTCAACCGCTGGAGCCCGTCGGCGAAGTCTACGCGAGCCACACGGACTGGAAGGTCGACCTCAACCTGTTTCCCAAGTACCAGACGGTGAAACAGGGGCAGTCGATTACTTACACCTTCGCTATAAACGTTCAACTCGGAAACCCGGGAAACTTCCGGCTGGTGGTGCGCTGCGTTTACTGCCCCAGCGGCGTGAACGTCGGCTTCCCTGACGGATCCAGCAGCTGGCTCACCAGCCCGCCCTCCTCGACCCGCATAACGGTCGCCACCCGCGGCACGACGTCCACGGGCCTCTGGAGAATCCGGGTCGAGGTCTACAAGCACGACGGCGTTTACATGACCTCCCAGGACGCGACGTTCACGGTGGAGGGAGCGCCCACCACGACCCCGACCCCGACAGGGGCCCCCTACGTGCCTCCTACCCCGTCCCCGACGGCCCCCCCGAGGGAGATCGAGGAGATGCCCTTCCGCTATGCCCTCTCCATCGCCCCGGAGTCCCAGACGCTCACGGGCGGCGGCTACGCCTCCTACCAGGTGAGGGTCTCCTACCGCAAGGGGACCAGCCAGCCGGTCGCCCTCCGGCTCTGGGTGGGGGAGATAGGACGGGACGCGAGGGGGGAGGCTGTTGTGGTCGCCAGCGTGTGGAGCCGGGAGAGGTTCCCCTGGCTCTCCTTCCTCCTCGCCCCCTCCGTGGGGACCCCCCCCTTCACTTCCACCCTGGTGGTCTCGGTCGACCCCCAGAGGCGCTACCGGGGCCCCCTGTATCTGATCGTGGAGGGGGTCGACGGGGGCGTCCAGGAGAAGTCGAACCCTGCCGCCCTCGTCGTCGAGGAGGCCTTCCGTCTCGAGATCACCGCCCGGGAAGCCAGCAAGGCGGTCAACGCGGGGGACGAGGTCGACTTCGAGGGGGAGGTTTCCCTCCTCGGTGGCGAGCCGGAGGAGGTCGAGCTCTTCGTCGGCCCGGTGGGGGATGTGCTCCGGGAGACGGTGGACCTGGAGCTCTTCCCCCGCCTCCGGTTGAGCCCTGATGGGAACCCCCTGGGGACCCCCCCTTTTGGCTGGAGGCTGCGGGTCGTGACCTCCGAGGAGACGCTCCCCGGCACCTACTCCTTCGCCATCGGGGTCCGGGGCCACCCAGAGGTCTACAGGACCCTCACCCTCCGGGTCTCCGAGCCTTTCGCTTTTGACATCGTGGTGGAGAGGGACCACCGGAGCATCTCCCTCGGGGAAGAGGCCTCCTACCCCCTGGTCGTCCACCGAACCGGCGGGCTCCCGAAGTTCGTCGAGCTAACTATGGGGGGAGAGGACTTCCGGGCCCTCTTCGAGAGAGGGAAGGCTACCTGGGGCTTCGACGGAAAGCCGATGAAGCTCGACGCCCCCGCCGACGCCTTCGCCACGACCCTGACGATCCGCCCCTCCCTCGTCACGGCCCCCGGCGTATACAGGCTCAGGATCGATGGGCGCACCCTCCCCCCGGGGGCGATCCACTCCGCTTCCAGGGAGATCCTCCTGGCGGTAAGGACCTGGAACGAGACGGGAGCTGGGATCCCCCTCGACCTCTCCAGGGGAGCGGAGGTCATCGAGTACGACAGTGCCTCCGGGGAGTGGCGGCTCAAGGCCCGCCCTGCCCGGCTCGCGCCCGGGGAGAGGCTCCAGACGGGAAAGGACGGCAGGGCCCAGCTCACCTTCGAAGACGGCGGTGTGGTGAAGCTCGGGCCGGACTCGGAAGCCACGGCCTCGGAGATCCTGGATTACAGCCTGAGGGAACATATCAAACGGCATTATGAAGCGATGGAAGAGGTGGACGAGAACCCTAGCTTCGTTTCCATCTTTGTGGGGGTCCTCTGGGCCCATCGCGTGTGCGAGGTGCAGGGGCTGGTAGAGGGGGAGGCCTACGCCGCGTGCATGTACTTCTCCCTCCCCGGCGTTGGGGCCCTCCTCGGCCTCTACGGGACCGAGGTCGTGGTGGAGGTGGCGAGGAACGGGACGAGCACCCTCACCGTCCTAGAGGGAACGGTGTCGGTTACGAGGGACCTGGAACCCGGGAAGGTCGTCTCCGTCGGGGCCGGTGAGCGGTTGGTCATCGCCCCCGAGGCGCCCCTGGCGTCTCCAACCCCCATCGACATCGCCTCCCTCGAGCGGTGGTGGCTCGGGGCGGCTCTCTGGAAGTATGCCCTCGCCGGGGTCTTGCTCCTCCTGGCGGCGGCTGGGGTGGCGGTCAGGTGGAGGAGGCACCGTGGAAAAAACGAGAGCCAGCCACCCCCAAACGTCTAGTACCGACCCCTGGTTTTTACCGGTTTATATAGGTTTTTTCAGGTAGAGGAGCCCCTTGACGTTCCCTTCCGCATGGTCCCCGGAGTACCTGAGGTACCTCCCCTCGAAGCTATCGGCCTCGATCTTCAGGTTCTCCTCCTCCCCCTCCAGCCAGAAGCCTGGCAGGAGCTTCTCCATCTTACCCGCGACCACTATGCTCCCCCCCTGCATCTGGGCCCCAACCCGCGGCGCATTCCCCCCCACGACGATGAGTCCCTTCTTCATGTGAAGGCCCGTGAAAGGGCCTGCGGACCCTTTTATGTGGATCTTCCCGCCCATCATGAACTCCCCGTTCTCGCAACCCGCATTGCCCTCGACGGTGATCGTCCCGCCCCTCATCCCTCTCCAGTCCCCCCGGTAGGAGGAGCCCACGTAGTCCTTGGCGTTGCCCTTTATGACCAGCTCCCCGCCCACCATCTGCTGCCCCGCGAAGGAGTCCGCATCCCCCTCCACGATGATCCTCCCCCCGGTCATCCGGGCCCCCACATACATGTCCACGCCCCCCCTGACCAGGATCTCCCCGGTGGCCATGCCCTCCCCGATCCTCTTGGTGTGCCCGGCATCGCCGTCGATGACGATCCTCAGGTCCTTGGGATCATCCACCCTGGCCCCCGAGACCTCGAAGAAGTCGGCGAGCCTCACCCTGGTGTTGCCCAGCTGGATCTGGAGCCCCTCTATCTCCTTCAGCCCCTTCCCGGCGAAGACCGCAGGGTTTATCACCTCTGCTTCCAGCCTGACCTTGGGCTGCTCCTTGGGCCTGAGGGTTATCTCCTTCATGACTCACCTAAGCTATCTTGGACTTTGTGACGATGGGCGTGGAGCCGGAGAGGTAGCCCTCGGCGACGGGGTAGTTCGCCAGGTTGACGGAGTAGTACCTCTTGAAGGAGTACTCTATGTCCTTCATGACCTCCCTGGCGAGGGCCTCGTTCACCGGCGGGGAGGACCAGAGGGTCCTGCCCTGGACCACCTTCACTATCTCCCCGTCCTTGACCACGACCTCGCCCCCCTTTACGGTGTAAGCGGCCTTGGAGAATCTCTCCTCGATCTCGAGGTAATCGTTGGGGTTGAAGGCCCTGGGGTCTATGTCGTACACGGATACGTCGCCGTCCGCCCCCACGCCCAGGTGGCCCTTCGTCTCGGCCAGGGGCCCGAAGGCCCTGGCAGGGGCCGCGCGGGTGATGGTGGCGATCTCGTCCAGGGTGTACTCCCGGTCCAGCGTCGGTAATATCGTGTGGTCCTGCACCGCCTTGTGCACCTCCGCCATGGTCTTCTCCCGGTACTTCCTGGACATGAGCCAGGCGATGATCCGCGGGTACCGGAAGAAGGGGCCGCCGTTGGGGTGGTCGGTGGTCAGCATGATCTTCCAGGGGTCCTTGACCAGGAGCTCCACCTCCAGGCCTATGGCCCACTGGATGGAGGAGGAGGACATCTTGTTGGAGTAGATGAAGGGCGTGACCCCCGGCGCAGTCTCCATCTCCACGTTCTTGTTCACCCACTTCAGGTGGGAGAGGGACTGGAGGTAGTACTCCATGGGGCCGTCGGCCGTCATGGTGGTGGTCTCGTCCAGGGTGACGTTCCCGGAGTCGATGGCCACGTTCTCCCTCTTGTTGACCTCCTTCACCACCTCGTCGGCCTTGGATTCAAAATTCTTCCAGGTGTCGCCCCCGAAGCAGTGGAACTGGAGGTGGGTCAGGTGCATCACCTGCCGGTCGAAGGCCGCCTTGGTACCGTTGGGGATCTTGAGGGTCTCGAGGGTGGTCACGTAGTTCCCCAGCCTCCCCAGGTTGGTGGTGTGGAGGTGGATGGAGTGGGGCAGCCCCAGGCGCTCGTTCACCTCCATCAGCCCCCTGATGATCTCCCTGGGGGTTATGTCGAAGTTGGGCACCGGGTCGTCCAGGGAGGTGCAGTTCTTCCCCCAGCCCCAGGCCTCCGTCCCTCCGGGGTTGACGACCTTTATAGCCAGCCCTCGGGTGGCCTTGAGGAGCCAGGCCACGTAGGCGGCGCACTTGTCTATGTCCCCCTCCTTCAGGTACTTGTAGATGAACCAGTTCCCGTCCGTCAGGGCATAAGCGCCCTTATCTGTCATGGGGATGTCGTGGAGCTCCTCATGGGTGTGCTTGGCCATGAGCGGGGGCATCGCAGGGGTGAAGGTGGTGGTGTAGCCCATCTTGGAGTAGAGGTAACCGGTCATGAAGGCCGTGGGGTTGGCGAAGCCCGCCCCCGAGCGGGTCAGGGGGGTCCTGGGCATGATGAGCTTGAGGCGGTCCTCGGGACGGAGCATGCGCCCCACGTTCACCTTCCCGCCAGCGATATGAGAATGGATCTCCACCCCGCCCGGCATGACGAGCTTGTTGCTCACGTCTATTACCTGGGCCTTCCGATCCCTCAGCTTCTCCACTACCTTGCCGTTCTCTATGAAGATGTCCTTCTTCTCCCCCTTCATCCCGTTCCGGGGGTCGTATACGATGCCGTTCTTCAGGATAAGGCTCATCTAGGGCCTCGCGTTCTTGACCTTGAGCTGCTCGGCGTAGAGGGTCCGCATCAGCTCCCGGGCCCCGAGGACCTTCTCTCCCCTGGCCGCCTCGACCTTGGCAGGGATCCCCTTGAAGGAGGGCATGCCCGTGGAGTTGGTGTCGTGCCCCGTGAGGTAGTTCGCCCACGGGCCCATGGGGATGAAGACGATGGCCTCGTGCGGATATTGCCGGGATTTGACGGCCCTGACGCTCACGGCCCCCCGCTCGGTGGAGACCCGGACCGTGTCGTTCTCGTTCACCCCGAGCTTGGCCATGTCGCTGGGGTCGAACTCGCAGATCCCGGCGGCCTTGGTATACAGCTCCAAATCTTTCCCGGTCTCGATGGCCTCCCCCTGGTAGATAGTCCTTCCAGTGATGAGGGTCACGTCTAGGGCCAAGCTCTCTCCTCCAGCTCCGGATTAACGATGACTCCTTAACCTCTCAAAAGGATTCGGTATTTATAAATCTACCCTCCTCTCTTCCCCAGCTCCTCCAGCCTCCTCCTCCTCCGTTCCTGCCCCTCCTCGAACCTCCTCTTCTCTTCCCCGGTGGTTGGGACGATGGGCGGTATCTCGGTGGGCCTCCCGTCCTCCCCCAGGGCCACCATGGTGAGGAAGGAGCTGCCCACGGCCCTCACCTCTCCGGTGTCCAGGTCCTCGGCCCTTATCTCCACCTCCACCTCCATGGACGTCCGCCCGGTGCAGTTGATCCTGGCATCCAGGATGAGCAGATCCCCGACATATACCGGGGCCAAGAAGTTCATGTGATCGATAGAGGCGGTGACCACGTTGGACCGGGTGTGCCTCTTTGCCACGATGCCAGCGATCTCGTCCACCTGCCGCAGTATGGCGCCGCCGAAGACGTTGCCGGCGGCGTTGGCGTCCGTCGGGAACATCGTCCTGGCCAGGGTTGCCATAGAATCCTTTGCCGTCTTACCTTCCATAAGCTCACCTCTTGGAGAAGTTAGATATATTCTGCCTTCCAGATTTAAAAAAGGGCCTGTAGTATAGCCCGGATAGTACGTAGGGCTTCGGACCCTGTAGCC
>JACQPM010000077.1 GCA_016207475.1 Methanobacteriota archaeon
CCGGAGCAGCAGGAGAGGCTCCACGAGGCCGTGAGCTCCCTCAGGACCAGGTTCGAGCAGTTTGCCACCTTCGACACCACCATCCCCTGCTACTATCTGAGTGTAGGGGACAGGCTGACGGATCTCGTGGTGGGGCTCTCCGGCCGCCCGGAGTACTTCCTGGAGGCCCCAGAGAGGTACCCCCTCTTCATGGAGGAGCTCGTGGGCATGGTGGAGACGGTATGCGAGAGGCTCTCCGAGATCATGGTGGACTGGAAGAACATAATGCTCTATAAGGCCACCACCGATCTGACGCCGGTATGTTGCGTAATCAAACCTCCCCTCGAGCTGGGGGCTGACATCCCTTCGTTCATAAAGGACCCGGAGGCTTATGCCAGGAGAAACTTCCGGGCGGTCCAGGAGCGGCTGGCGAATGTGGACTCCCTCATCACCACAGAGCTCGAGCGCCTCACGATCCTCCCCATCTCCAGCCTCTGGAAGGTCTCCGACGGCCTCCTCTCCAAGGCAAAGGAGGAGCGCGGGGTCAGGAAGGCCGTGCTGGTGATAGCGGCGGACATGGTCCTGAACTACGTCCAGGACATGTTGAAGCGCCCGGAGATCCTGGAGAGGCTGAAGAGGGGGATCATCTAGTCGGTCTTGGCCTTCTTATCGACCTTCTCCATAACCAGCTCCCCCAACTGGATTGAGACTTCATCCTCCCGGAAGCGGTATAGGCCCAGGGTAACCCTCCCCACCAGCCAGAGGGAGAAGAAGGCCAGGAGGGAGGCATAGGCGAGGAAGGCCCTATGGATAGCCGTCCTCTGGGCCTTCAGGTCCCCGCCTCTGGTCAGGAGGAGGTCGGCCTCGTTCTCCTCCCCGGCGTTCTTGAAGAGGGCCTCGGCCTCGGCAAACTTCCTCACGGCGCTGTCGTAGTTGGCGGCCACGAACTCGTAGGAGAAGGGGTTCAGGACGAAGTAAGAACCCCTGAAGGCCCAGGCCTGCTGCCTGGCGCTGGAGAGCTCCTCCTCGCCCTCCAGCTTTGCGTTGGTGGCTTTTATGACCGCCTCCTCATACCTTCCCTCCATCTCCTTCTGCCGCTTGGAGAACTCCTCCGCCCTCTTGGCATCGCCCATCGAGGCATAGAGCTGCTTGATCCTCTTGTAGTGGTTCACGGCCGCCCTGTAGTTCGTCTCTCTCTCCCCCTCTGCGAGTCCCACCAGGTCGTTGAGCAACCCCAGGGAGAAAGATCCCCACATGGCCTCGGCCGCCTTCACGGCCTCGCTGGAGTGGACCTTCAGGATGGGGTCCGCTAGGTTCTGGTCCCCGATCTTCATCCTGTTAAGGGCCTCTCTCGCCCTTATGGCCGCATCGGCCTCGAAGAGCCTGTCGGGGGTCTTGACGGTCAGGGCCCCCTGGAGGTTGCTGAAGAGGGTCCTGGAGCCGCTGTAGACGGCCATGACGTTGGAGATCTTCCTCAGTTCCGTTATCCCCCTGGCATTCTCCAGAAGGGCTACGCTGCTATTTATCACCGCGGCGGAGGCGGTGAGGTTCTCCACCGGCGTGGCATTCTTCAAGAACTTTATGGCATCGTCCACCCCTGGGAAGTATACCAGCACGCCGGCCTCCACGAAGTTCGTCCCTGCATACTCCGCGGACACGCTCAACCGGAAGCGCTTCTCCCCCAGGCTGGCGTCGGGGGGCAGGAAGAGCCTGAAGGGATAGCTGACGGACCCTCCAGCGGGGACGTACTCCTGCTGGGGGAAAGAGATCCAACCCTCTTCCCCTGTCACGAGGACTACCTTTATTCCCTCCACCGGAGTGAAACCGCCTGTCTCGCTTACCGCCAGGAAGGCCTGGGCCGTGTCCTTCCCGGTCTCGAAAGTGACCTTCCCGAAGTCCAGGGTGGTCTTGTCCAGAGATACGACGGGGGTAGGAATCTCGTAACTGGCCTCAGTGATCGAGAGGGCCGCGGGCGAGGTGGTGTCGAAAGCGGTCTTGACGGTATAGACCCCGGGCCTCAGGAAGCGGGCAGGGACCTCCACATTTACCGCCACTTCCTTGGTACCGAAGGGGGATATGTCGCCCAGCCGGCCCGAGAAGGCCAATATGGCAGGTCCGAAGGCCGTTATGAGGACCGAGACGTTCCCGGCACTCTTGTAGCCCATGACCTCCTTGACGGTCACTTTCCTGGCGAAGCTGGAGCCCGCCTTCACCTTCCCCCAGGCGGCCACGTCCCAGGTGGCGTTGAGGGTGGCTGGCGGGTGCTTCACATTCACGGTTATAGGGAGGAGGTTGTCGGCCTTGGCGTCGGCGGAGGTGACCTTGAGCCAGCCCTCGTAGAAGCCCTCACTCAGGTTGCTGGATATATGGAAGATGAGGTCTACCCTCTCTCCACTCCCACCCCCTACCGCCAGGAAGGTGGTGCTGAGGGAGGTGGTGATGCCGTTTATGTTCGTAGTGGCGGTCAGCCCGTTGATACTCTCGGTGACGTTCTTTGGGTTTATGATCCTGAGGGTGGTGTTGTAATCGAAGCTCTCCACGGAGCCCTTGGGCTTGTCGAAGGTGACGAATATGTCATGGTCTGTCAGGGTCACATCCACCTCAGCAGCCTCGACCACCGGCAGGGCCGCGAAGGCGATGAGAAGGACAAATAATATCTCAGATCTCAACGGCCCTCACCTGCATCAGCTCGTTCCCCAGATAATACTCATAGGTGTCCCTGGACCAGGCCAGGAGGCGGTCGACGACGTAGAGGGCAGAAGCCAGGAGCAGGATAGTAACCCCTGCGAAATAGACCACGAGCCCCCTCCCGAGGGCATCCATGGAATCGGCCGTCTCACGGAGCCTCTCCTCCGTGGCCGTGACCTTTACCTCCTCGTGGTGGTAATCGTAGTAGACCTTGGCCTCCCGATATAGGGCCCCGGCCTCCCTGGCGAGGGCATAGGCAGTAACCCTGGAGAAGACACTCCCGCCTTTCAGACCCCGGGCTTCAGACAACCCTCCCTCGGCGGTGCCGAAGAGACCATCGGCCTTCCCCATCTCCACCCTATACCGCTCCTCCAGGGTCTGGGCCTTTATCTTGCTGTTGGTAGCCGCCGGGATCTCATCTGCTATCTCGTAGGCCCTGGAGGCGAGGGCGTAGTACCGGATCTTGTCCCTGCTGACGGCGGTCCCTTCCGCATTCCTGAGGTAGTCCCCCCCCTGGGCGAAGAGGAAGCCCTGCAGCGCCCCTTGGGCGACGTTGAGGAGGTCCTCGGCCTCAAGCCCGTACTCTGGCCTCTTCATCTTGCTCAGCTCCTGGGCCCTCTGGCCGAGCCCCACGGCGACCTCCAGGGCCTTGGAGCGGTCCTCGAAGGCCTGGGACTTCTGGAGCCGATAGGCTTTGTCAAAGTCCTTGATGAAGTCCCTGGCAGAAGCGGCGAAGTCCCTGAGGTCGTCGGGGCAGTCCTTCCTCTCCCTCCCGTAGAGGAGGAGGAGGATGTCCTGCTTTGCCGTATCCAGGAGGGGATACTCATCGAAGGCCTCGGAGCTGATGCCCCTTATCTGTATGGCCACATCCGTACACCCCTGGGCGGCCGCGGGAGGCGCATAGGCAGCTAGGAGAATTAGGATTAGGGCGGAGAAGGCCCCGAGACGCATGGTACTCCCTCTTTACCGATAAATATATTAATCTTTGGAGCGACCGTTATTCAAGACCAAACTAGCAGCCGAATGCCAAAACAGCGGCATTTTGTGGAAAGGTGCAAGGATGCCTTACGCGTTCATAGGTATCGGGCAGTGCGGAGGGGGTATAGTAGACGCCGCCTACTCCGATAAGCGGATGTTCGAGGTAGCGGTACCCATCGTCGTCAACTCCGCCACCATGGACCTCCAGACGATGAAGCACATCGGCCGGAAGTACTGGGTGGGCATGTCCAGGGACCGGGGCTTCATCGATGGGACGATGGAAGGCTTCGAGCACTTCGTCAGCGGGGGCTACGGGAAGAATAGGCTGAGGGCCGAGGAGGATGCCCAGCGCCACGAGGATACCATAAGGGAGATGATAGTCAAGAGGGCGGGGGTGAAGGGGGAGACCGAGAAGGGCACGGGGATACCCATGGCCTTTGTGGTCTTCGGCCTTGGCGGTGGCACGGGCTCTGGCCTGGGACCCACGGTGGCCAAGGCCCTTAAGGACCTGAAGATACCGGTCGTCGCCGTCGTGGTCCTCCCGGCCAACCACGAGGGGGGCCTCACCGCCCGCAACGCCGTCGAGTGCCTCAATATATTGATCAAGTACGTGGACTCCATAATCCTGGTGGACAACCAGAAGCTCGCCTTTGCCGAGTCCACCGAGGTCCTCTTCCAGCGGTTCAACGAGTACGTTGCCAACAGCCTGAGGGACATAGTCATAGGGACGGCCCTCGAGAAGATCAGCCTGGGGCAGTTCGAAGGCTATGCCCCTGTCATCGATCTGAAGGACATGATCTCGGCCACCTCCTTCACCCTGGGGAAGAAGCAGCTCCCGGGCTTCGCCTGCCTCGGACGGGCCAGCGAGAAGACCAGGGGGCTCCTGCACTATATATTCCCATTCGGCGGTTACAAGGAGATCGACGTGGTGAGCCTCCTCTACAGAGCCTTCATGAAGCTCTCGGTGGAGGACGTGAGGGTGGGGGAGGCTGAGAAGAATCTGGTCCTCCTGAGGCTCCCGCCGGCATACCTGGCCAAGGACGGGAAGATAAACACGGGCATGGCCAAGATGGTCATGGAGGAGCGCTCCAGGTTGGGGGAGACCCACTTCGGCGTGGGCCTGACCAGGAGGAACGTGGCCACCGCCACCATCCTCCTCACCTACCGTCCCAGCCAGATAAGCCGGCTGAAGGCCCTCGACCAGCTGGCGAGGCAGTACGAGGATATAACCCTCCAGGTCCTGGAGAAGTACGAGAAGGACTTCTCGGTGGAGGGGAAGGGAGAAGCCAAGGGATGAACGAGTACATCCTCACCGGGGCCGTCATCCTGGGCGTCCTGGGCGCAGGCTTCGGCCTCCTCATGGTCTACGGCGTCTCGGAGGTGGTCTACTTCGGGATAGCGGTCACGGCCGTGGCCATCTTCGGGGCCCTGGCCTACTCCTGGTGGCAGACAAAGGTCGACAAGACGGTGGAGACGCTCAAAGTGGATGTCCTGATGAAGATCAGGAGGGATTACGCCGAGACGAAGGAGTTCATAACCCAGGCTGGCGAACTGACGGATGTGGCCCCCATCCTCAGGGACCTGGAACTCCTCAAGGAAGAGCTGAAGAAGCTCAACCTCTTCGAGGTGGAAGACCAGAATACGGAGGCCTTCAAAGCCTACACATTGACCAGGATAGAGAAGGAGAACAGGAAGACGGACCAGAAGCTCCGCTCCCTGGAGGCCCTGGCGGCGGGGGAGTACAAGCCGCGGCTCGACGAATACATAAATAATCTCAGGGGTGCGCTCTCAAAACTCCAGGCGGGAGGTTACAGGATCCAGGGGCAGATAGGAGAGTTCGGCGAGGTCGCCGGCCTCATCTCCAAGAGCCTCAGGGAGATGCTGGACAAGAAGAAGAAGCTCTTCGAGAAGTCTGTGGCCATCATAGACCTCTGTATAACAGAGGCCGAGGAGATCTGTACCGCCTGCACAAAGCTGGGGGATGTGGCGTCCATCGACGACTGCATACCAGAGGCCAGGGCTAACCGCCTCGAACCAGATAAGGCCGTGAGGCTGCTGGTAGAATCGCGGAGGAAGCTCACTGGCATGCTCAAGGGGACCTTCGAGGAGCAGCGGACCCAACTCGTCTCTTCCCTGGAAGAGGTTCTGAAGCTCGTACAGGGTGAGCAGGTAGGGGCCGAGTGGAGGGCCGCCATAGAGGGGCTCCTGGCCAAGGCCCTCTCTGCAGACGATCCTGGGCAGATGAAGGAGCTCCAGGGGCTGGAGGCCCAGTACAAATCCAAGACCTTCAGCCTCATATCAGAGCTCCATGGGAGGATCAACAAGCTGGAGGAGGAGACAGGGAAGTACTACGATGAGAAGGTCTGGACCCCCGACCTGGAGATAGAAGGGCTTGTAAAGAGCGTGAGCCCCAGGGACGAGTTGAAGTCCTTCACCGCCAAGGCCACGGAGGCCCTGGCGCACCTGACGCAGCAGCTGGAGAAGGACGCCGTCTTCCTCAAGGTGATCCAGAGCTACGCCAAGGTGGAGCCCCTCATAGTCAAGAAGCTGGAGGATAAGGGGGAGCTGAAGGCAGCGGAGTTCGATGTCAAGTACCCGGATAAGTTCTTGGCCCTCTACAGCCTCAAGCACCAGGAGACGACCTTCACCGACGGTACCCTGGCCATGAAGAAGGCACCGAGCAAGGAGGCAAGTAGCCTGAAGGAGCGGCTCCTGAAGAAGAGGAAGGTGCAGTGAGATGGAGGAGCAGCCAACCCGCTGGAGCATCATCGCCTCCGGCGAAGGGGCCAATAGGATCGCCTTCCTCTACTACGCCAAGTTCAAGAACCCTGCCATAGGGGATAGGGTCCTCCTCCTCAACACCACCATGGCGGACATGAAGCCCGAGAAGACCTTCGAGTACACCCTGTCCAAGGACCCGAACCTGGTGGAGACCTTCGAGAAGATAAAGAGGGAGAAGATCTGCATCTTCGGCAAATCGCCCTCGGGGGCAGGTAACAACTGGAAGGTGGGGGAGAACGAGGCCTGGAAGGACTTCGATAGCATCAGGAGGTACATAACGAACCTCAAGATCGGAGGGAGGGACGTCATATTCGGGATATGCACCCTGGGCGGGGGTACTGGGAACGGCTCCCTCCCCTTCATCATCCACGAGATGAAGTACGGCAGGAGCATCATAGCCGGGGGGGAGAACAGCTACCTAGCCATGAGCATCATGCCCTACGAGTTCGAGGCCCCCCAGAGGTTCTTCAACGCCATCTGCGGGATCACGCGTCTCCTGAAGTACGGGGAGGAGGGCAAGCAGAACGCGGACATGCTCCTCCTGGTGGACAACAACGAGATCGAGAAGAGGCTGGAGAAGAGGGATGAAAAGACAGAGGCCAAAGAGGAGCGGTATTACCGCATAAACCAGGAGATCATCAAGGCTATAAGGATGATGATAGCCCCTGGGGGGCGCAAGTCCAAGGCCACCATAGACGTCTCGGACTACTACCAGCTTCCCAGCAATATAGGGACCTATCACTTCACCCCCTGCCTCAGCATGGGGAACGACCCGGAGATCATAGGCATGGAGACGGCCATGGAGACGGCCGTGAGCCGGCCCATGGCCCCCATAGACCCGAAGACGGCCACCATGGCCTACGTCATCGTCGTGGCCCCTTCCAAGTACGTGGAGGATGGCACCTTCTCGCAGGAGGGGCTGGAGCAGACCACCCAGGACTGGGCCATAAAGAGCCTGGCCGGGAAGCGGGGCGGGTTGCTGAGGTACGCCAGCCTGGTCTCCAGCGAGGATACCGAGACCCTGGACGTGATGGTCCTCCTCGGCGGCTTCAGCCTGGGGAAGATCATAGGGATGAGCCTCCAGAAGTACTACGACTTCAAGGAGAGCCTGAGGGTGGAAGAGGGGGAAGTGGAGCTCCTAGACGCCTCGGACCCCATGATAAGGGTCAAGATTGGTATCCACGACCTGGAGGTCATAGAGAAGAGGATGAAGGCGTACATAGCCCTCACGGAGGAGCGGATCAGGCACGCCCAGAAGGGGGAGCTGGATATAAAGAAGAAGATGACGGAGTGGGGTTTCGGTACGAAGTAGTTATAGGACCTCCTCCATATGCCTCAGGAGGGCTATGAAGACCTCAGCGGCACTATCGAGGTCCAAGTTCGTGCATCCCAGGACGAACGTGTACCTCCCCAGGTGGGCAGCTAGGAGGACGGCCTCCTTCAGTTCCGCGGCAAAGATGGAGGGATGGGTCTTTATCTGGACCAATCCTTCCTGCACCACAACGGTCAGTTTCTCGGCGTAAGGGTCCCTCATGACAGTCCACTTGAGGGCTGCGTCGGGCGTAGCTTGGATGGCCAGGAGCTGCTCAAGCCTCTCGATACCCTCCTCGTCATAGAAAGCGGACACGCTCGTGAGCCTCTGGAAGGTGGCCGGCACTTCGAAGTCCCTTATAGGCTTCTCCTTCGCTGGCTTGTACTCAAGGCCGACCTCTTCCACCGCCTCCGCTGGGGGTCTCTTGGCCTTCAAGGCCAGCTCTTCCTCTCCCTCCCCCTCCGTGAGCTTCTTCAGCTTCTCCCGCAGGTCCAGCCTCTTCCTCACTTCCCCACCTCAATCCCCTTCGTTGAGGCAGCCCTTGAGGGCCAGGAGGACGTTCCCCGAGGAGATCTCCAGAGACCCCCTGCTCATGTGGTAGTCCATGGCCTTCAGGTTAAGGACGAGCTTCGTGACTTGAGCGATGGTCCTGGGCTTCCCTTCGCTTATCTTGTAGACCGTCTCCGCCGCATCGGGGGTGAAGGGATTTCTCCGGCCGCAGAAGGACGAGAGGAGGCGCCAGTAGTTCATTATATCCTTGGCGGTCCACTTGCTCAGGCGAAACGTGTTCAAGCTCGCCCTGTCATCGAAGGCCGCCACGTTCTCCGGGTCCTTGGTTATGTACTCCTCTATCTTCTCCACGAGGCGGGGCGTGCCCGAGAGGATCAGCTTGCAGGCCTTCGTACCACCTTCCGTCTTCAGATCCGAGAGGGCCCTCAGCTCTCCCATCACCTCCTTGGTGATCTTCTCGGCCTCGTCCACCCATATGACTATGTGCATCCCCTGCTCAGAGAGCTCCAAGAGCTTCTCTTCCAGAGCGTCCCTTATCTGCCTCCGCTCCACCCCAGGGACCTCCAGACCCAATTGGGATGCGATGACCCTGAGGAACTGGAGTGGCGTCAGCCTGGGGTCTGTGATCAGGAGGGCGTGGTAGGCCTCTACCTCCTCCAAAGACTTCACCACGAAGTCTCTTATGGAGCTCTTCCCCATCCCCACCTCGTCCCATATTATGAAGATGGAGGACTGGTTGGTGGGCTCGAGGAACTGGCTCAGCTTGTCTATTATACCTGCGTTGGGGTCCTCCAGATAGAGGTCCGGGTGGGAGATCCCCTCATCGCTGATGCAGACCCTGAACTTCTCGTGGTCCCACTCCAGGGCCTCGCAGTACTCCTTTATGGCCTGGGAATAGAGGCCTACGAGGCGGGGGAACCTCCGCTCTGGCATATCCCCATGGTATATTTAAACCCAAATATAAAAGCATCCCTAGGATCTCTTCCTGGCGACCAGGAAGCGCTGGACCCTCTTCAGGAACGGAGCCTTCTCGACCTTCGGCTCTTCGGCCTCCACGGGCCTGGGCTTTGTGGGCGGGAGGTACTCTTGGAGCTTGGGGGAGATGGCCATCTCCCTCTTGGCAGCCATGAAGTCCAGGAGCATCCCCGGCCCCCTGACGAGGAACTGGGGGACCTCCCCCGTCACTATATACTTGTAGTAGAAGTACATCGCCACTATGTAGAGGAAGAGGAGTACATAGACCAGGTAGAGGGCCTCGTGGGGCTCCATTACCCCGCGGAGGAGGACCGATAGGGTGGGGGTGAGGAGGATGAAGATCGCCGGGATGTAGTAGGACTTCACGTCCAGGAGGAGGCCGAAGTACCTGGCCATTGTAACCCACCAGGCCAGGGCAAGGACGAGGATGCTGTAGGGGACCAGTTGCCATGGGTGCTGGTCGAGGTAGATGAAGAGGCCTATGCTGATGTTCGCCAGGAGGGCCACGAAGAGGAGGAACTCCCCCCACCTGGACAACCGCCCCTCGCTCCCACCCACTCCGCTTATCGGAACCATAACCCGCTGGCGCCCGGACCTTTCCTCCTGGAGAGCCCCGGACCCTTCCATCCTCTCCAGCTTCTCCAAGAGCCTCTCCCCCACGAGCCTCTGCCTTATCACCTCCTCAACCAGGGGGCGGGCGTACATGACGAAGTCCTCGAACTCGCCCCCGACCTTCCGGAGCTGCATCTTCTGGAGCTTCGCCAGCCAGAAGAGGCCGAAGAAGCAGGCTGCCGAAGAGAAGATAGAGAGGATGAAGAGGAGGGTTCTGAAGACGAAGCTGGAGGTGAGGCTGAGGCCCTCCCTGGTCAGGGTCATCAGGAGTTCGCGGAGGAGGACCAAGGCCCCTATGCCCAGGATGAGGCCGCTGAGGATGAGCCCCAGGTAGATGGCCAGGGGGTATCCCTCTTCGGGTACCTCCTCTTCCATCCCCAACGCCCTTTCCGCTCTCATACTCTCAAATCCACGGTCCCGCCATTTAAAGTATTACCCTCGCTAGGTGTACCGCTTGGACGCATTTTCGAAGGCGCTGGCGTTGTTGTGGGCGAAGACCATTTCGCTCAGGTTCAGGGAGACCTCCACGTGGGTGTGGCATCCGACGCAGGTCCAGTAACCCTTGGTGTAGTTCGACCCGCTCTCGTTCTGGTAGGAGGCGAGCTGCCCCGAGAAGAGGTCGAACCAGGCCTCGTGGGCGTTGGGCGAGCCCAGGTTGGGCCCCACCCTGCCGGCATCCCTGTATGCGGTGTTGTTGGTGGTGGCGTTGTTCCCGTGGCAGTTGAGGTCTGTGCAGACCCTCACGACGATCTGAGTGTGAGCAGTGCTGCTGGGTGTCTTGGCCACGTGGCACATCTGGCAGACGCCGTAATCGGTGGTATTGGTGACGTTGGGATGGAGCCACCCCGAGGCGTAGCTGGCATTCCCGGCAGCGTTGCGGTGCTTCTGGAGGACCAGACGGGAGGCCTGGGTGGCGTTCAGTTCGTCGTAGATATAGCTGTGGCAGGGCAGGCAGTTGAGGGCCATGACCCCCGTATGGTTGAACTCCGCGGTGTGGCTCCCGGCCATCCTGGCCAGGATGTTGGGGAGGGCGAAGATCCCAGCCGTGAGGATTAGGGCCAGGAGTAGATAGGTCAGGCGCATATCACGCCCCCCGGGGGTAGAGCCTCTCCAGCCACATGGCTATCTTCCCGAAGAGGTTGGAGAACTCCCTCACTATAAAGAACTCTTCCTCGCCCTTCGTCTCCCGTCCATTCTCTAGCTGGGGCGAACGCCCCGTAATTCTCAGAATCAAGTCCTGCCTATTCAATATAGCGGCACTGTGGCAGACGGGGCAGGCGTTCATCATGACCGGACCGTGGACATCGTGGAGCCTCCTAGCCCCTGCGGCACTTTGGTGGCAGTAGCCGCACTCCCCCCTCCAAGGGGGGATCATGAACTCCCCAAGGGCGGCCTCCCTACCCCATGCCGGCACATCCACCAGGCTGGTATTGAAACCCTGGGGAGTGGCGTGGCAGGTCTCGCACTTCACAGGAGGTCTGGAGAGGTTGAGCTCCTCGAACTTGAGGTGGATCCTGTGGATATTGTACTTCCCGTTGGCCCGAGGATGGCAATTACCACAGATCCCCAGATGGAGGGTCCACCGGTTTGGGACTATGACGCCCGCCACCTGGGGGTACTTGAGGGGGTTGGTGGGGTGGCAGACGGCCTTGCCGCATGGGAAGACGCTCATGACCTTGGGATTCTTCACCGTCACCGAGAGGTTCTGGGCGGAGGGCTCCTGGGCAGAGAACATCCGGTGGCAGGGGGTGCAGTACTCGGCTATATGCCCTTCAGGCTGGGCATAGACGGGGGCGAAGCTCAGGAGGAGAGGGAGGGCCGAGGCGAGGAGGGATAGCCACTTCAGGGACACTGACCAGCACCTCCGCTTCCCACTAACCGGGACATCGCCTTAAAATAGGTCGCATCTTGGATATATCTCTAATGCCTGTACTGGACCCTCTTCTTGCCCTCGAAGGCGCTGAGGACCAGGAGGAGCAGGATGCCCATGATTATCATGGGGCCGTAGAGCTTCACCGTCTCGACAGTCTCCTTCACCGTCCTGAAGGCCGGGTCCTGGGAGAGGAAGGGATCCCTGGAGGGCATGAAGTACACCCCAAGCTTCTTGACCACGACGGGGCTGCCGTAGAGGGAGACGGCCTTACCTCTCAGATCATTCTTGGTCAGGACCCAGTCGTCGGGATAGGGGTTGTTGTCCCCCTTGGTCCTTATATAGCCGTCCGCCACGGAGGCCACCCTGTGGACCACCATGTAGTAGGCCCCCGGGGGGGTGAAGAGGACTATATCGCCGCTCTTCAGCTGGGAGACGTCCACGGCCTGGAAGAGGACGAGGTCAGAAGTGGACAGGACCGGCACCATGGAGTCCGAGATGACCACGCCGAAGAAGAGGAGTTTCGTCATGACTGCCAGGGCAAGGATGGTCATCCCTGCGAAACTCAGGTAGGCCGTGAGCTTCCCCTCCTTGCGGTAGAAGCCTGCAATCTCCCCTTTCATCCTGGCATTGAACTCCCGCAGTTCCAGGAACCTGGCTATGCCGAAGGGGGCCTGGAAGACCGCCTTGAGGCATCGATACCTCCTCTCTGCGCAGAAGAGGAAGCAGTAATAGAAGAGGATCGGGAGGACGGCCAGGGCTATGGAGAGATAGACCACCTGGGATGGGATATCCTTCAGGATCTCCGTGAAGGTCTCATACCCCATCTGGTACTGGAAGCCCATCTTCCTTTCCTTCTCCTCCTTTTTCCTCCGCGTGAATTAATAATAATAAAAAGGGAAGGCCTTTCGGGCCAACCCTCTACGGCATCTACTGCCAGACTGTGCCGGGCGGTCTCGACCTTATGGTGGTGTTCGTAGCGCTCATGTTCAAGGTCGCGTTCGTCAGGTTCCAGCCGACGTTGGTGTACTCCAAGCCCACATCAATGGAGTTGGGTCTCACGAACCGGAAGTTGATCCCCACGTGGGTGTGGCACGCCAGGCAGGCGTAGAAGCCCTTGGTGTAGTTGCCGACGTAGTCCGCGCTGGCTAGGTCGCTGGTCTCGCTCTCCAGGGGCAGGAAGAAGACCCTGTGGACATCAGTCGAGTTGGCAAGCTTCTTCCCTATGTTGGCGTCCGGGTAGACCGTCGTCGCCAGGCCGTTGTCGGTGCTGTTCCCGTGGCAGACTGTGCAGGGCCTTATGGTTATCCTGGTGTGAGAACCAGCAGCGTTGACCGCGTTCTGGCTCATCAAGTGGCACATCTTGCAGGCCCTGGAAGTGTCTGTTGAAGACAGCGTCTGGCTCAGGTTTATCTGTCCGCTCGGCCCCACGAAGGAGCTGTTCGCGGCCGCGTTCTGGTGCGCCGTTATGACGTTATCGGCTGTGGCCGTCGCATTTAATTCATCTGCTATATAGGTGTGGCACTGGGCGCACTTCAGGTTGAAGACACCGGAGCCCGCCACTGCGGTCTTGTTCACTTCCATAGTGTGGGAGCCGGCGAACCGGGCCGTGACGCTGGGCAGTACGTATACCCCTAGGACCGCTACCATCGTCAAGAGCAATATTGGCATCTTATCCATTTCTCGTTCACCTCCTTTTCGCATTTTTTAACTTTTTCCTGATAATTATTCTATTCTAAAGTTTTAAATACTTTTTTAAGAAGGATATTTGTCATGCCTTGATAACCCAAATCCCTCGAAGTTCCTATAGACGAATAAGAAGGTTTGGTTTACGTCATTGTCCATAGAGCCAATCTTCCATAAAGAGGGGCTCCGGGACCAGACCCCCTGAGAAGGGACCTTCCCAACCCTTGGCAACTCCCATCTAGACCTTCATTTCGCCTGGAGGGTCCTGATGTAGTTCACCAGGTCCCATCTCCTCTCCTCGCCAAGGAGGTCCTCCCAAGGGAGCATCTCGGTGCCGTTGACGCCTTTACTTATCAGCCAGAAGAGCTCTCCGTCGGTCCTCCCGGCCACATCGGGCCTGGTGAGGTCCGCCGGCAGGTACTCGAACCTCTGGGTGACCGTCTCTCCACCCTTGCCGCTCTCCCCATGGCACGTCTTGCAGTAGATGTTGTAGGTCCTCTTCCCTTCGGCCAGGGAGTCCGCCGTGGCCTGGAAGGGGCTCTGGACGCTGGCATTCTCTCCAGGCACTTTCAGGGTGGCAGCCTTCGACGGCCTCGCTTCCATCGGCTTCTCTGCCTGGAGACAGCCCGCCGACCCGAGGGCCACGAGGAGCAGGATCACAGCAATAGGCCAGGACTTCACGGCAGTCTTCCCCTCTGTTTCCGCTCTTCTACCAGCCTGCTCGCCTTTCCAGGGTCCAGCGTCTCCCAGGTGAGGGGTATCGTGCTGGGGGCGTCCCAGAGCTCCTCGAAATACTCCGCCGCTTTGCCTGCCAGGGCCTCGTCCCTCATCCAGACCCCTGCCTCGTAGTTCTCCCAGAGGCCCGTCTGGGTGAGGTTGACAGAGGAGACGAGGAGCTCCTTCCGATCCACCACCACCATCTTCGCGTGGACGTTGTCGTTCATCCTTATGGTCTCTGGCGGGAACATGGTGAGGAACCTCCTCAAGGCGAAGACCTGCTTCTTGTTCTCCGTCACCTCAGCCCTCGTCCCAAACTTGACCCTCTCGTAGGAGGGCCAGGTGACGATCCTCACCTTTATGCCTCTGTCCACCAGGGGCTTTATAGTACCTGTTATCCAGTCCACATAGAATATCCAGGGGGAAGTGATGAGCACCTCCACCTGGGCGCCTCTCAGCATCTCCTCCAGCCGGGCTATGAAAGTGCTATCCCCGGGAATGTTCTTTATGAACTCCCTTGGGACCGTGAGACGCCTCCTCCCATACCGGAAGTAGCCTACCCAGGCGCTGGCCAGGACGGCAAAGACCAGGAGGGCCGCGACTAGGGCCGGTAAGTTCGGACGGGAGGCGTACTCTGCCAGGACCGAGAACTCCTCCCCCGGCATGATGAATTCCCTCCCCCACACCACCCTCTTCCTCCCGCCTTCCTCCAGGATCCCGGCCCCGGGATCTACCTTGAGAATCTCGTAGGTGTACAGTCCCTCCCGGGGGAGTCTCACGGAGATCTCCAACCTCCTTATGGGCCACTCCTTGAGGTTCCCCTCGATGTCCCTGAACCGGTATCTGCCATCTATCCTCTCGGTCAGCCCTTCCCCCGCCAGCCCGATGTCTATACGGTAGCTCTCCCTGGGGCTGAAGAGCCTCTCGAAGTGGAAGGTGAGGAGCTTCTCCCCCTCCCTCTCGAAGGTATTGTACCACAGGCTCCCGGCGGGGGTATCGCTCACCTCCAAGACCCTTATATTCGCCCGCTTCAGGAAGAACTCGAAGGAGTAATTGAGGAATACCGGAGTATCCTTGGTATTCCCGAAGGTGTAGGTGAGGAGGATCGAGCCGTCGGTGAGGGTATGGAGGTCGTACTCTATGGCCACCTCCTCTGTCACGCCGCTCTCCATAACCGTCTCCGCCGCCGATACAGGGGCCGCAAAGAGGAGAATAGAGGCGAGAAGGTAGAGGATCCTCATCCCGAGGCAGATTTTAGAACTCGGCATATATAACGGTTTGGTGACGCTCCACCGCTATTATATAGGGGCATCGGCTTCTTCCTCACATAATTGAAAAAATTTATATAGAGGTATCAACTTCTCCCTCACATCTCGGTGAGTGATACCATGGCAGAAGTCAGCGATGTTATGATGCTCTTCGTCCTTGTCGTAGGCTTCCTCGTCATAGGAGGGGCCTCATACTACTTCGTCAACTACAAGTTCGCCGCCGATATAACGGAGAAAGACACAAAGATCCAGGACCTGGAGAAGCGCCTATCGGAGAAGGAGAACCAGATAAACACCCTCCGTCAGACCGTATCGGTGCCCCCTGGAACTACTGGAGCACCCCCATCCAACGCCACCCAGGACGTCAACTGCCTCCTCTGCCACGACCTCAAACTGACCAAGGGCTTCCACATCCCCCAGGCGATCATGCGTATCGATGACAAACTCGGCAAACGCCGCCGGATCTGCATCGACTGCCACGGGCCCCTCGGGCCACCCTGGTCTGCCGATAGGCAGATGACAGACCTGGCTGACATAACCTACAGCGCCAACGAGAGTGTCTTCCGGTTCCCGAACAAGGTGCCCCACAGCATCCACAAACGGAAGTTGGAGACCGGCGCCGTGACCTGCCAGTTCTGCCATGTCGTAGGTGAGGAATTTATAATCCCCAAGGCCGACACCAAGGCGGGGCAGGTCCTCGTCTGCCAGAACTGCAAGGCCCACCCCGAGGGCGGGAACTACATAACGATCCACGTCGAGTTGAAGGGGCTCAAGTGCACCATCTGTCATACGGGTAGCATCCTAGACATTCACAAAGCCGGTACCACGAAGCTGGGTGAGGCAAGGTTGGCGGCACCGGTGGCCCAGTAAGGGGGTAAAGGCATGGAAGACGATAAGCGCAGAGAGGCGGTCCTCACAGTACTGCTGGCCCTGTTCAGCGTCCTGCCCATCCTCGCCGTCTTGCTCACGGCTGCTGGAGCCCTTGCCAATAGGCAATTAGTGAAGCTCTCCCTCCCCTTCACCCTCCTGGTCTACATAGCTATAGGCATCTACGCCTTCAGGAGCCGATTGCAACCCCTCACCAACAAGCTCTGCGTTGGGTTCGGCGCTGGGCTGGCGGGGACCCTGGCCTTAAGCATCATCTGGGGGTTAGGCGGCATCAAGGGCTTCGTCAGCATGGCCATGCCATCTTTCCTCGGGAAGCTGGTGGTGGGTTACGAGGCCGCATCCATGGCCGCCATCGTGGGCTATCTCTACCACTACGCCAACGGTGCCGCCTTCGGCGTCGTCTACGCCCTCCTCTTCGGTAAGGCCCGGTGGATCGTGGGCCTGGGCTACGGGGCCCTGATCTGGGCCCTCATGATTGTCACCCTCCCCATGCTCGTCATGGGCATTGGCATCGTGGGCGGGCTCAAGGCTATCTCGGTCTCGGACTTTGCCGTCATATCCCTCTTCGCCCACCTGATCTACGGCGCTGTCCTCGGTCTCCTGGTGGAGCGGTTCGTGACGGAGAAGAGCGTAGTCCCTGTCATCCTCTATGGGGGAGAGTAGTCCCAGTACGGAGGGGAAAAGTATATCACTAAGCAATATTGAAGGGGCTCCTTGAGTGGGGAAATGAGCAAGTGGGTCTGGTTTATTCTAGCCTCCCTTCTATCGATACCGGTTGGCTATGCCCTATGTCCCGAACCTACGGAGGTCCTCGCCCACGAGTTCAGGGGTTACGCCGATAGGACCAGCGGGGGGATAGTCCTCAGCAGCCTCGGGGGCTCCTTCCTCCACGAGGACTTCAACGTATCCGTCAGCCGGGTCTTCGACAACCGATCCATCGAGGTCCGCGTCCTGCGGAACGGTGCCGACTACCTATGGACGTCAGTAGAGACCGGAGAGCACCAGGAGCTCCGGCGGCCGGATATACTGATAAAGCTGAACAGCGCCGACAAGGGGAACAACAGCGCCAACATAAGCGTCTACACCCCTTACTGGGCCAAGCTCACGGTGAACATAACCAACTTCCGCATAAGCGCGGGGACGAAGGCCGAGTTCCTCCCTGAGGAGCAGTCCTTCCTGGAGTTCTCCCTGATAAACACGGGGGAGCTGGCGGCTGAGAACCTGACTGTAACTCCTCTCTTCGGGGACTTCCAGATCCTGGACAAGGAGCCCGTCAAGACCTACCCATTTCTATGTGGCTTCAACGACACCTTGAGCAAGGTCATGTACTCCCTCAAGGCCCCGGCGGGGGTGAGGGGCTCCTTCAACTACTCCATGATCCTGAAGCTGGACTATACCGCCTACAACGTCCAGTCCGACACGAAGACCCAATACACCGACTACTACCTCATAAATGCCACCATAGCAGCCCCGGTGGTATCCGTGGAGAGGAGCGTGAGCAACTGGACTCTGGGGGAGTTTGAGAGGCTCAATTATCCGAAGATCCGGGTGACGATAAACAACGGGGCCCCCATGGCAGCCATCTTCGCAGGGAACGAGAGCGTCAGGCCGAGCGACCCAGAACCACGAGCTCTCAATATAGAGTGGCAGGACCCCGTGGAGCCGGAGTTCACGGTGGAAGGCACCACCTCCTGGAAGGGAGACCTGGCCAACGGTACCTGGGAGGAGTTCAGCTACAGGCTCCGGTCCTCAGAGCCCATTATGTGCTCCTACAGATCGAAGGTCACATACCAGGACAAATACGGCTCCAAGTACGTAGCCTTCTCCAGCAACAAGACCATGCGATTCGCCCCCTTCCTGGCCTTGGAGAAGGATATAACCAGTACGGACCTGGGCTACGCCGTGGTATACATAGACCCCACAACGAACAAGCTCAACGAGAACGTAGTCTGGTCCATCAACCAGACGGAGTGGCTGGAGAGGGGCAACATATCGGTCCTGACCGATGTCAGGCCCAACGTGACCATAAACAGGACCGCCAGCGTCAAGGTGCGGATAAAGAACCGGGGGAACACCATAGCCAGGGGGGTCGTGGCCAGGGAGGAGTTCGACGGCCTTGCGGTCACGGGGGGGCCCACCCAGTGGTCCGGCGACCTCCCGCCGGGGGAGGAGGCCACCTACGGCTTCGATATCAGGGTCACGAGGCCGGGCCAGCTGACATTTAAGACCAACATCAGCTACCTGGATGCCAACGTCTCCAGGCTCTTAGAGACCTCCGAGATCGAGAGCAGGTCCCTCAGCTTCTGTGTCAAAGACCTGGTGAATGTCTCCCTCAACCAGACCATCGGCTTCAACGGCCTCTACCCCGGCCTATTCATCAATAGGACCTACTCCAAGGTCCTCGCGGACGAGATCGACTACGAGCAGGGGGATAGGCTCCGGGCCCTGGCCGGATTCGAGTTCGACTACAACCTCACTATCCTGAACAACGGTTCCGATGCCATGCACGACATAATAACCACGGTGGAGATCCTGGGGATGAAGGCCTCGGAGTTCGGAGGCCCGTTGGTGAGGGGAGCGCCTGTGATCTACCTGAAGGAGCTGGAGGCCAAGTACTTCGGGGACTTGAACACTACCCGCAGCAACATGCCCAACGTCACCTACAACTACACCTTCCTCCTCCCAGACCTGGAGAGGGATACCAACTTCACCATGATCACTACCGTGACCTACAAGGACTTCTTCGGCGATATCCGCACGAAGAATATCAGCACGACCCTCAAAGTCCTCATCCCCCGCGAGGCCTACCTGCGCCTAGCCTCGGAAGGGGAGAACTTCTTCGTCGCCCTGGACTACGCCAACGAGACCAACCTGGGAGAGTACGGCAGCGCCCTCCTGAAGTTCAGGACCACGGAGTTCGCCACCAGGGGGGATGCGACCCTGACCCTCGCCATACCACAGGGAATCGAGCTGGCCACCAACAGCTCCCAGTGGACCGGTAAGACGGTGAGGACCATGAGGAAAGGTAACGAGACGTGGTACGTCTTCACCGGGAACGTGAGCTGGGCAGGGTCCATGGGGCCCAAGGAGGAGCTGCGGTTCCAGATGCTCATCACAGGCGTAAAGTCCGGCCTCTACAAGATACCCTTCGTGGCCTCTTTCGGGCGCCAGGTTCTGGGCAATGCCATGGACCTCAAGGTGAAAGGGGCCATCCTGGAGATAACCAAGGCGGTCGAGAAGTCGACGGTGGATGTGGGCGAGGAGGTCGGGGTCGTCGTGAAGGTGAGGAACCTGGGAGAGGACGCTGCCCTGGAGGTGGTGGTGAAGGACGAGGTACCTGCCGGGCTGGAGGCAAAGGGGACCACGGTGGCGAATACCCCCGAGCTCAAGCCCGGCGGGGAGCTCCTCCTGAGGTACTCCTTGAGGTCCAAGAAGGAGGGGCTCTTCACCCTGGGGAAGGGAAAGGTCCAGTGGGCCGATCGGCTGGGGCAGACATACACGGGGGAGACCCGGGAGATCTCCCTGGAGGTCGGGAAGGTGGCACCGCCACCCCCGGTTAAGTCCGCAGAGGAGCTGGAGCTCACCAAGGTCCAGCTGGCCCTCGTGATCCTCTTCCTGGTGGCGATCATCGGGGCGGTCTTCAGGGTCCTCTTCCGCTCCATGCCCTCGCTACCCAAGACGAAGGAGGAGAAGTAGATGGAACTCTTGGAGAAGGCGAACTTTCGGATAAAAATCGGCGGGGAGGATCTGGCCATAGGGATAGCCCAGGACCACCTCAACAAGGAGGTGCTGATGGTGGCCTTCGTCAACCGGGAGGCTTTGGCAAAGACCATAGAGACAGGCAAAGTCCACTACTACAGCACCTCCCGGAAGAAGGTCTGGCTGAAAGGGGAGGAGTCGGGCCATCAACAGACGGTGAAGGATATATTCCTGGACTGCGACGGCGACGCCATCCTCTTCCAGGTGGAACAGGTCAAGGCCGCCTGCCACGAAGGCTACCGGTCCTGCTTCTACCGCCGGGCCGTCGGCGATGGCCTGCGGGTGGTCGGGGAACGGATCTTTGACCCAAAGGAGGTCTATAAATGAGCCCCACCATAGTGCCAGACACCTCCGTCATCATCGATGGGGGGATCACCCACCTGGTGAAGCAGAAGGAGTACAAGGACAGCCGGGTCTTGATACCGGAGGCGGTGGTGGCGGAGCTGGAGTCCCAGGCAACCCAGGGGCGGGAGTCCGGCTTCAAGGGACTGGAGGAACTCACCACCCTCAGGGAGCTGAGCGAGAAGGGGCTGGTCCAGCTGGAGTACACGGGGAAGAGGCCCCGCATCTCGCAGCTCAAGGACATCGATGACATCATAAGGAACGTGGCCCGGGACTCTGGAGGGGCCCTCGTCACCAGCGACCGGATCCAGGCCAAGGTGGCCAGGTCCAAGGGGATAGAGGTCATCTACCTGGAGCAGAGGAGGGTGAGGAAGGAGCTGGGCATCCTGCAGTACTTCGACGACGAGACCATGTCGGTCCATCTCCGGGATAAGGTGCCGCCCAAGGCCAAGAAAGGAAAACCGGGGGAGATAAAGCTCGTCCAGATCGGGGAGGAGCCCATGACGGAGCGGAAGCTGGCGTTGCTATCCACGGAGATCATGGAGTACGCCAGGACAGATCCCGAGAGCTTCGTGGAGATCGAGAGGAAGGGGGCCACCGTCGTCCAGCTCAGGCAGCTGCGGATCGCCATCGCCCGACCGCCCTTCTCCGACGGCTACGAGATAACGGCTGTCCGTCCCATCGCCAACGTCAGGCTGGAGGACTACACCCTATCCGCCAAGCTCATGGAGAGGTTCAGGGAGAGGGCCGAGGGGATCCTGGTGGCAGGCCCTCCTGGGGCCGGGAAGAGCACCTTCTCCCAGGCCCTGGCCGAGTTCTACAGCAACCAGGGCAAGATCGTCAAGACCATGGAGTCGCCCAGGGACCTCCAGGTCCCTGACGAGATAACACAGTACGCCCCCCTGGAGGGGGATATGGAGAAGACCGCCGACATCCTCCTCCTGGTCCGACCGGACTACACGGTCTACGACGAGGTGAGGAAGACCAACGACTTCAAGATCTTCGCCGACATGCGCCTAGCCGGGGTCGGGATGGTGGGCGTGGTCCACGCCAACAGGGCCATAGACGCGGTCCAGAGGCTCATCGGGAGGGTGGAGCTGGGGATGATCCCCCAGATAATAGATACCGTGATCTTCATAAAGGATGGGAGGGTGGAGAAGGTCTACAAGCTCAGCTTCACCGTCAAGGTGCCAGCGGGGATGGTGGAGGCGGACCTGGCCAGGCCCGTCATCCAGATAAAGGACTTCGAGACCGACATGGCGGAGTACGAGATATACACCTTCGGCGAGGAGACCGTGGTGATGCCATCGGCAGTCGGCAAGGAGACGAAGTCTCCCATGGCGAGGCTGGCCG
>JACQPM010000006.1 GCA_016207475.1 Methanobacteriota archaeon
TGCGGCGACTGCTTCGCCGTCTGCCCAGTGCGGATGCCGGGCGAGTTCGACCAGGGCCTGGGTGTCAGGGGGGCCATCTACAGGATGTTCCCCCAGGCCGTGCCCAACGTGGCCACCATAGACAAGGAGCACTGCATCAACTGCGGCCTCTGCGAGATCGTCTGCGAGCGCAGGGCGATCCACATGGACGATAAAGAGGAGGAGTTCGCCGTGAACGTGGGCTCCATCATCCTCTCCACGGGCTTCGATGTCTACGACCCGATGGAGAAGAACGACTACCACTACAAAGACTATCCAAACGTGATCACGGGGCTGGAGATGGAGAGGCTGATGAACGCCTCCGGCCCCACCCTTGGGCACGTGGTCAGGCCCTCGGATGGGCATGATCCCAAACGGATAGCCTTCGTCCTCTGCGTCGGTACCAGGGACAGGGGGGACGAGTCCTACTGCTCCGGGGGCGTCTGCTGCATGTACAGCCTCAAGCTGGCCTCCATGATGAAGGAGAAGCACCCCGAGGACGAGGTCTACATCTACTACATAGACATAAGGGCCACGGGGAAGGGCTTCGAGGAGCTCTACACCAGGGCCAGGAAGAACGGGATAAAGTTCATCCGCGGGAAGCCGGGGGAGATCAGGGAGGACCCGGCCACCAGGAACCTCACCCTGATAGGGGAGGATACCCTCGCCGGGACCGTCATGGAGCGGGAGTTCGACATGGTGGTCCTCTCCACCGGGATAAAGCCCAAGACCGACGCCCTGGCCGTCTCCCAGACCTTCGGCATCTCCAGGTCTGCCGAGGGCTTCTTCCTGGAGAAGCACCCGAAGCTGGCGCCAGTGGACACGCCCACCGACGGGGTCTTCGTCTCCGGGACTTGCCAGGGGCCCAAGGACGTCCCCACGGCCGTGGTCCAGGCCCGCGCTGCCGCCACAGCCGCCGCCACCCTCATGATCCCTGGGGAGATAACCCTGGGGGGCGACATAGCGACCCACATCCCGGAGCGGTGCGTGGGCTGCGGGATCTGCGCCAAGACCTGCGCCTACGGGGCCTGGCACATCGTGGAGCTGCAGGTGAACGGGGAGACGAAGAAGAAAGCCGAGCTGACGAGGGCCCTCTGCAAGGGGTGCGGCACCTGCGCCGCCGAGTGCCCCAAGGAAGCCATCGAGATGAAGCACTTCACCGACGCCCAGATCGAGGCCCAGATCATGGCAGTCCTGGAGGAGAACCCAGGGGAGAAGGTCCTGGGCTTCCTCTGCAATTGGTGCTCCTACGCCGGGGCAGATAATGCCGGAGTATCCAGGATGCAGTACCCCGCCAACCTCAGGATCATAAGGCTGATGTGCACCGGGAGGGTGAACAAGAAGTTCATCGAGAAGGCCTTCGACCTGGGGGCCGGCATGGTCACGGTCATGGGATGCCATCCGGGGGACTGCCATTATCTCTCAGGCAACGCCCACATGGCCAGGCGGGAGAAGAAGATCAGGTCCATGCTGGAGAAGAAGGGGGTGGAGCAGGACCGCTTCCGTCTGGACTGGGTCTCGGCCTCCGAAGGCGTAAAATTCCAGAGGGCGGTTACGGAGGTGGTGGGCAAGCTGAAGGAGCTGGGGCCCAGGAAGGCTGCTGCCGCGCCTCCGGGCGAGGCGAAGGCGGTGGGGGCCGAGTAGCCGGCCTGGGATAAACCTTTATAAACCCCCAGCTACATATCCTTACGAACTTTTGGAGATGAGACCGCATGGGCATGTACAGTTATATCTCGGAGGCCTGGAAGAGGCCCAAGGAGAGCTACGTCCGGGGGCTTCTCTGGTCCAGGGCCACCTCCTGGCGGCAGGGCCCGACGGTGGCCCGAGTGGAGAGGCCCCTGAGGCTGGACAGGGCCAGGGCCCTGGGCTACAAGGCCAAGCAGGGGGTCACGGTGGCCAGGGTGATGGTGAGGCGGGGCGGGCGGAGGAAGCAGAGGCTGAACACCGGGAGGAAGCCCAGCAAGATGGGGGTGAGGAAGTACACTACCAAGAAGAGCCTCCGGTGGATAGCCGAGGAGAAGGCCCAGCGCCGGTTCCCGAATCTGGAGGTCCTGAACTCCTACTGGATCGGCGAGGACGGCAAGCACAAGTACTACGAGGTCATCCTCCTGGATCCCGACAACCCCAGCATCAGGAACGATGGGAACCTGGGCTGGATAGCGGAGCCGCAGCACAGGGGTAGGGTCCACCGGGGCCTGACCTCTGCCGGGAAGGGGTCCCGGGGGCTGAGGAGGAAGGGGAAGGGGGCGGAGAAGATCAGGCCCAGCCTGGGGGCTTCCAAGGGTAGAGGGAAGTGAAGTTCCAGAGGGTCGAGGTAAAGACCTTCTCCCAGGCCACCGAGGACCCAGAGAAGGTCCTATGTTCACTCCAGACTATCGTAACCACGCCCTTCGAACCCGCGGTAGAGAAGACCTTTGGCCACTTCAAGAACCCTATCCAGGTCTTCACCGCCCACTTTAAGGGGAGAAAAGGAGAGGAGCTACTCTCCTCTATCCTATCGAGACTCCTCCCCTCCGATAGAGAGCGCCTGGCTTCCGCGATCGGGGAGCGGTTCGTGGACGGAAAGCTCTATATCAGGCTGGACAAGATGCGCGCCTATGAAGGCACCGTGACCCTGGGCGAAGGCATCCAATTGGTCGCCACCATCACCAGCTATCCCTTCGATGAGGAGCACATAAAGAGGGAACTGCGGGGGCTCCTGGCATGAGGTTCCTGGACCTCCATACCCACTCCCTGGCTTCCGTTGGCGTGGACACGCCGGCCAGGATGTGCCACCAGGCCGAGAGGCTCGGGATAGAGATAGGGCTCTGTGACGGGAAGAGGTACGAGGGCCCCTCGGGGGTAGAGGTATACCCCAAGGGGAAGAGGGAACTGAAGAGGGACCTGGACCGCTGGAAGGGGAGGGCCGATTATATAGTGGTCCACGGCGGGAGGGAGGAGGTGAACAGGGAGGCGGCCTGCGACGATCGGGTGGATATACTGGCCCATCCGGACCTGGAGAGGAAGGACTCGGGGATAGACGCCTTCACAGCCCGGAAGGCTGCAGAGAACGGCGTGGCCCTAGAGATCAACCTGGGGAGGATCATATGGACGAGGGGGAACCACAGGGTCCACGCCCTGAGGAACATCCGGAGGAACGTGATGCTCGCCAGGAAGTACGGCGCCCCGCTGGTGGTGGCATCGGGGGCCAGGTCCAGGTACGACCTCCGGGAGGCCTGCGGGGTCCACGAGCTCCTCAGGCTGGTGGGGCTGACGGAGGACGAAGCCCAGGAGGCCATGGGGGCCACGCCCAGCCGTATCCTGGAGAGGAA
>JACQPM010000087.1 GCA_016207475.1 Methanobacteriota archaeon
CTCTGGGCCAGGCCCATGAGGAGCATGAGGAGGTCCGGTACCCCCTCACCAGTCAAGGCGCTCACAGGTACGATGGAGACCTGCCTCTCGAACTTCTCCACCCTGTCGAAGCGTTCAGCCTGGAAGCCCTGCTCGTAGAGCTTTCCGACCAGCTCGTAGATCTTATAGTCCAGCGTCTCCTTCACCCGCTCCTCCTGTTCCTGGAAGCTCTTGATGAAGGAGGCGCCTTCTACAGAGCGCCAGCCCTGGATGCGGTCTATCTTGTTGGCCGCCACCAGGAAGGGGGTCTTGTAGGCCTTGAGGATGGAGAGGGCCTCTATCGTCTGGGGCTGGAACCCCTCCATCACGTCCACCACCAGGACCGCCAGGTCCGCCAGGGCCCCGCCCCTCTTCCTCAGGGTCGTGAAGGCCGCATGGCCGGGGGTGTCTATGAAGAGGAGGCCCGGGATGGTTATCCGGCCACCGAGCCTCTCCATGAGACCACCGCAGACCTCCGTCAGGGTCGCAATGGGTATCTCCGTGGCCCCTATGTGCTGGGTGATGCCCCCCGCCTCCCTCTTGGCCACCGCCGAGCCCCGGATCCTGTCCAGGAGGGTCGTCTTCCCGTGGTCCACGTGCCCAAGGACCGCTACTATGGGTTGCCTTATCATAACACTGGAGGGTTACTCCTCGTAGACCCAGGGCTCGTCGGCCCTGGAGTAGGTGAGGAGCTCTTCAGGGGCGAAGTAGAGGGCCATCTCCCGCTCCGCCGAGGACTTCGAGTCCGAGGCGTGGACTATGTTCTTGCCCACGTCCAGGCCGAAGTCCCCCCTTATGGTCCCAGGCGACGCCTCCTTGGGGTCCGTCTTCCCTATCATGGCCCGCATGACTTTTATGGCGTCCCTCCCCTCCACCACCATGGCGACCGAGGGGCCCGAGGTGATAAAGGAGATGAGGCCCGGGAAGAAGGGCTTCTCCCTGTGCTCCTCGTAGTGCCTCTTCCCCAGGGGCTCGTCCACCCTGAGCATCTTCATGGCTGTGATCTTGAGCCCCTTCCCCTCCACCCTCCTCAGGACCTCCCCCAGAAGCCCCCTCGCCACGCCGTCGGGCTTGACCATCAGGAAAGTCCGCTCCATCTCGATCGCTCCTAGAAGCCCCTCTTACGCTCACAGACCTACTTCTTGGCCTTGGCACCGGCCTTGGTCCAAGGGACCCTGCGGGGGACCCTGCCCAGCTTGAGCTGGTTCCTCTCGCACTTGCTGCTGCAGAAGTAGAAGATGGTGCCGTCCTTCTTCACGTACATCTTCCCGGTGCCTCTCTCTATCTTCTCGCCGCAGAAGGAGCAGTCGTAAATATCCATACCGCACCTACGGGACCTTGAGCTCCCTGGCCTCCCTGTCCGTCTCCATGAGGATGATGATATCTCCTACCCTGGCCGGCCCCTTCACGTTCCGCCTGATGGTCCTACCCTTATCCCTCCCTTCCTGGATCCGGCACTTGACCTGGAGTATCTCGCCGGTCATCCCGGTCCTGCCGACGATCTCCACGACCTCCGCCGGGAAGCCTTGGGTCTCTTCTTCCTTTGGCATGGTTCACTTACCGCTTGGCTCTACTTCTTCAGAGCCTTTATCTTCTCCACGATCTCCTCTACCTGCTCCTTGGCCTTTCCCGGAGTGACTATGGCGGCGGAGGCGGTTGGGACCTCGAGCCCCGCAGCTTTGCCGAGCTCCTGCTTGCTGGGTACGTATATGTACGGGATCTTCTTCTCCTCGCAGAGCATCGGTAGGTGGGCCACGACCTCTTCGGGCTCCACGTCCCCCGCGATGAGGACCAGCTGGGCCTGGCCCCTCTCCACGTACTTGGTTACCTCGTTCGTCCCTTTGCTCAGCTTGCCTGTGTTCCTGGCGACTTCCAGGGCCTCGTAAGTCTTCTCGGCCAGCTCCTTAGGGACATCAAAACGGACATATATCTTCGGCATGGAATACCTCCTCTCATCGGTATCGAATAGATTTAAGAGACCGACCATACCATTTAAAGCTTTCCATGGCTGGCCGCATGGAGCTCAGGGCCCTCTTACAGAGCTAGCACCCGGTAGCACCACGAGGAGGACGAGGCCTGAGCCGAAGTCCGACGAGTGGTTCTAAGGGGTGTCGGCACGAGCAGCCATTCGAGTCATCCATCGTGAAGGGCTTGACTGCGAAGTGCTGACAAATGCCCCGGTCGGGATTTGAACCCGAGTCGCAGCCTTTCTTTTATCAGAAGGTTCTGATAACGAAAGGGCCGCATGATTGGCCGGTCTACACTACCGGGGCTGACCTTTATAGGACTCGGAGGGCTTATCAACCTTTTGGTTGGCTGCCGGCGGCCTCCTGGCACAGTGGATGTCCAGGGGCTCTATATGGACCATGGCCGAGGCGACTTCTGGGAAGTGCTCGACTATCCGCCTCTGGATATTGTGGGTCACCCGGTGGGCCTCCGAGAGGGAGATGGACTCGTCGACGCAGACATGCAAGTCCACGATAAAATAGGCCCCCATCCCGTGGAGCCTCACGCGGTGGGTGTGGATGACCTTCTCCATCCCCATGACGAGGCTCTCGATCTCCTGCTTCATGGCAGGGGACGGCACCGTGCCCATGAGCTGGAGCGCATTCTCTCGCCCCACCTGGAGGCCCGTCTTCACGACCCAGAGGGAGACGAGGAGGCCCGTCAGGGGGTCCAAGATGGGGTAGCCCTGCCTGGTGGCCCACAGGCCAAGGATGATGCCGGCGCTCTTGTAGATATCCGAACGGTAGTTCTCACCGCTGGCCTTGAGGGCTGGGCTCCTTGTCTTCTCCGCTGCCGCCAGAGTATACCGGGCCATGGAGACCTTGACCATCAGATCTATGGCCATCACATAGAGCGCCAGGATCGTAGGGGTCCTGGGGCTGGAGAAGAGGCCGATGGAGTACCTGGCGAACTCTATCCCCCCGATGACCAGGAGCCCGGCGACTATGAAACCCACTATGGGTTCTACATCCCAGTGGCCGTAGGGATGCTCCTCGTCGGGAGGGCGCTTGGAGAGCTGGATGCCCAGCCAGGCCAGGCCCGATATCAGGATGTCGGCCAGGGAATCCATGGTATCTGCCAACACCGCAGTGCTCCCGGCCAAGAGCCCGCCGACGAGCTTCAGGGCCAGGAGAAAGCCGCTGCCCACCATCCCCAGGAGGGCGGCCCGCTCCCACAGGGTTTCCCTCTCGTCCTTCCATGCCATGGCCTCCCCCTCCCAGAGCTGGCTTATCTACTTTACCCTTTGCCCCAGACCAATATTTATATGCTCGGGATGGCGGGATTAGTAGAAGGGGGGATGGCATGGGCAAGAAGGTGATGGTGGACGAGTCCGAGCTCCTGAACAACATGAAGGTCTTTATGGAGGAGAGGGATGCCCTGCGGATCATCGAGAACAGCAGGATCGGGAACGTGGACTTCCTGGGGGACCCGGAGAAGCTCAAGGCCCTCTGCGACCTCCTCAGGGGGATGCTCGAGGAGGCGGAGAGCCTGAAGGAGAACCTCATCCTCCTGGAGGGGGATGTGGAGGCCCTTGCCAAGCTGGAGGAGAGTAAAGAGGAGTGAGGCGCTACATTCTACTGGCCCTCCTCATCTCGGCCGCGGGCTGCGTCTCCACCCCGGGCCCCGGGAGCGTCCCCCAGAAGGCGCTGACCCTCCCTCCAGAGGAGAAGGGGGCCATGGGAGAGTACGCAGAGTACTCCCAGAGGACCGAGAAGGACGCGAGAAGGCTGAACGCCGTCTTCGAGGAGTGGGCCGCAACAAACAAGGGGGTCTACGAGGGAAAGGACGTCTCGGAAGAGGGATTGACGAGGCTGGATGATCTCTACCAGAGCTACCTCCAGGAGTACAGCAACACCGCCAAACCCCACGCCGATGAGTTCAGGGCCTTCGTCCTGGAGAACGAGGAGATGCTCCTGGATGGCGGCATCGATACCTACGCCACCCTGGAGATGCTCGGAGGGCTGGAGCAGCAGGCGGAGAACAACCTCTTCTATATGAAGTCCTCCCGGAAGAAACTCAGCCTCGGCACCTTCGAGTTCCGGCAGGGCTCCTGAGGACCGCGAACGTAGTGAGCGGGAACGTGGGTCTCGGCACGAGAAGGACGACCGGAGGGAGTCCTTCGAAGTGCTGAGAAGAGAAGAGCCGCCGGCGGGAATCGAACCCGTGACCTGCTGATTACGGATCAGCCGCTCTACCGACTGAGCTACGGCGGCTTGAGTGCCCTTTGAGGCCCATGTTATTAAAAGTTGTCCTTCAGAGAACCCTTATCTCCACCCGGAGCTCCCGCCGCTTGCCCCGGAGGAGCTCCACCAGCCTCCGGTCCAGCTCCCTGGAGCTCTTGTCGGCCCCTATCATCAGGGTCCTGGGGCAGAGGAAGGATGATCGCCTTATCACCATCTCCCGAGGGCTGGCGAATGTCAGGGCGGGGTGGCCTTCCCCCAGGATCCTATCCTCGATGCCGTCGACCCTGAGGCGTACTTCGATCTTCACTCCCTCCTCCCTGGCAGCGGCCTTGAACTCCTCGCTCAGGTCCGAGAGGCCCTTGTCGGCCCCTACCCCCACTATGCAGTCCGCCC
>JACQPM010000081.1 GCA_016207475.1 Methanobacteriota archaeon
CCGAGCCCCTGGGCCGAGACAGAGGTTATGATCACCTCGAACCCCACCCCCAGGAGCCCCTCCCAGAGCTCCCCCGGGTCTATCTGCCAGAGGGGGGCTTGGGATGCCAGGCCCAGGTCCTTGCATATGGCCTCGATCCTGGACCTCTGGTAGTTGGAGGCCAATGCCCCTGTTACTATGCCGTCCACCTCCCCCCTGACCATGGCCATCAGCTCCCGGAGCTCTCGGAGCTCCTCCTCCTTCTCCCCCGGCGTGGTTCCCACCAGCCTCTTGATCCCCATGGCCTCGGCCTGGAGCTCCGTCATATGGACGTCAGGGTAGTGGAACATGTAGCTCTCCGGCTTCGCCGGGTACATGGTGAGGATGTACCTAAGGTCATGCCCACGGGAGTGCATCAGGTACGCCGCATAGAGGCTGTCCTTCCCCCCACCGCTCAGGACCGCCAGCCTCATGACCGCCTCCTGAAGAGGAGGGCGTAGTGCTCCTCCCCTGCCTTGACCCGCCTTACATCTCCAAAGCCCAGGGATGAGAGGCGCCTCCTGACCTCGCCCTCCGGCACCCTCTCTTCCCGCGGGGGGCCCATATCCTCCCTGCCCTCCATCCGCCAGTCTATGACTACGAGAGTGCCACCGGTACGGAGGATCCTGCGGACCTCCCTCAGGGTCCCGTCTCCCTCCAGCTCGTGGAGTACGTCCACCATCAGGACGAGGTCCAGGGTACCGTCTGGTATGGGTATGTGCTCCTCCGAGGACCTGAGGGGGCGGATGTTCCCCGCGCCAGCCGCGGAGGCCCTATCCCGCAGTATGGAGAGCATCTCCTCCTGGGGGTCGATGGCATATACTATGCCATCTCCCCCCACCAGCAGGGCTGCCGGTATGGCAAAGACCCCCACCCCGCACCCCACGTCAGCCACCTGCATCCCCTCCGTGAGCCCCACCGCCCCCAGGATCTCCCGGGGGGAGATGGGGTAGAACCTCCTGGAGTCCTCCAGCTTGGCTATGCTGGCCGGGCTGAACTTGTGGGGCATGCTACCGGATGAAGAAGAACCGGTGGAGGAAGTCCGTGAGGCCTATGCCCATATACAGCCAGATGATCATCCCGGTCGTGATCTCCGCCACCACCGCCAAGCCCCACACCTTGGCCGCCATCTCCCAGGCGAGATCTAAATACGCCTTTATCACCCAGACCATGGCCACTATGCCGAAGATGAAACCAAGGATCCCGCCTACCATGGGTATGGGGGAGAGGGCCAACACCACCACGAACTGGGCCGCCAGCATAGATATTGCCACTACCGAGGCATCCGCTAAATTTATCTCACGGACCCCAGCGGCGGTGACCCCGAAGAGGAGGAAGAGGGTGACCATGACGAGCATGAGGAGTACTGCCTCTGCCATGGCCACTGGCCCGAGAGAGATGAGTGACAGGGGGTTCATCCATATAATATAGGTCAAAAATCTTTATATCCTTTACTGGAGTTGAGGTTATATGCACGTCTATCCTCTTGGTGAAGCTAGATGAGATGTGGGGTAATAGGCACCGGATTGGGGGGCCTCCTGAGCGCCTTGGGCCTCCTCAGGGCAGGGCACGAGGTCACGGCCTTCGAGGCCCTCTCCTATCCCGGGGGTAGGTTCACCAACCGGCCGTGTAAGGGCTTCCAGATCTCCACCGGGGCCCTCCACATGATCCCCCACGGGGGGCAGGGGCCCCTTGGGAGGCTCCTCAAGGCCTTCGGGGCAGGGGTGGAGATAGCGCCTTCCAGGCCTAACGGCCTCTTCAGGATCGATGGCAGAGATTACGCCTTCGGTGAGCTCCCCAACCTCCTCCCCCTGGAGGAGAAGGCCCGCTTCGCGGGGCTTCTGGCGGCCCAGAGGATCTTGAAAGGTGACGAGAGACCCTACAGTGAGTGGCTCTCCCGATGGACCTCCAGCCCCCTCATCCACGACATAACGGACTCCTTCTGCGGCTGGGCCCTGAGCGTGGACGCCTCGGGGGTATCATCCCGGGAGTTCATGGCCATGACACGGAATATCAATAGGCTCATGGGCCCCGGGATCCCCATGGGGGGGTGCAAGGGGGTGACCGACGCCCTGGTGGAAGGGATCGAAGGCCTCGGGGGCGAGATCAGGTACAGGGACAGGGTGAAGGGTATCCTGGTAAGAGACGGTGCCGTGGAGGGGCTTTTGGCCCAAGAGCGTCATCCCTTCGACCTGGTGGTGAGCGATATAGGCCCCAAGGCTACCCTGGGGCTTTGCCCTGGGCTGCCGCCCGAGTACCGTGAGAAGGTGGAGGGCCTCAAGGAGGCCGCAGGGATAAAGATCTCCGTGGCCTGCCGGCGCCCCATGCTCGGGCATACAGGGGTCCTCTTCACGCCCCAGGCCGAGCGCATCGACGGCCTGAACGAGGTGACCAACGCGGACCCCTCCCTGGCCCCTGATGGGATGCACCTCCTCATGTCCCACCAGACCCTCCTCCCTGGGAGAGATATGAAGGAGGAGATAAGGCTGGGGTTGGAAGACCTCCGGCGCCTCTTCCCAGGGTTCAAGAAGGACTGCGAGGTCCTGGCGGTCCAGTGCTACCGGGGGGCGTGGCCCGTGAACAGGGCCGTCTCAGGCATGGTCCTGGATCCTGAAACCCCCATCAGGGGGCTCTACCTGGTGGGCGACGGGGTGAAGCCCCGGGGCTGGATGGAGACCGATGGGGTGGCGGCAGGGGTGGAGGTAGTCTTGGAGAGGATAGATCATGGCGGCTTGGGTAGA
>JACQPM010000084.1 GCA_016207475.1 Methanobacteriota archaeon
CTTAATCGCCTGCTGCATCACCCGGAGGGTCTCCACCACGTTCTGTTTGTACAGGTCCTCCGGCTTCCCTGTGGCAAGGTCTATGCCAGAGGAGGTCTTACCCTTCTCGTGCTCTGCCCTGAGGCCTATGAGGGCGTCGATGGGATCCAGGCCCGCATTCTCGGCCAGGGTCTTGGGGATGACCTCCAGGGCGTTGGCGAACTCGCTTATGGCCAGCTGCTCCCGACCGCTCACCTCGTTGGCATACTCCCTCAGCCTCCTCGCCACGCACATGGCCGAGGCCCCGCCGCCTGGGAGGATGGCACCGTCCTCTATGACGTCCTTGACGACAGAGATGACGTCGTCCAGGGAGCGCTCCACCTCGTCCAAGACGTGGTCTGTCCCGCCCCTGACGAAGAGGGTCACGGCCTTGGGCTTGGAGCATCCCTCGATGAAGATGAACTCCTTGCCACCCACCTTCCGCTCCTCTACCCTCTCGGCGTGCCCCAGGTCTTTAGAGGCCATGTCCTTGAGGCTCGTGACGATATTCCCGCCCGTGGCCTTGGCCAGGAGCTTTATGTCCTTCTCGCTCACGTTCTTGACGGCCATGACGGACGCCTTGGAGAGGAAGTACTGGGCTATGTCCTCTATGTCCTTCTGGCAGAAGACCACATTCGCCCCGGCCTTGACGACGTAGCCCACCATCTGCTTCAGGGTCTTCTCCTCCTCGTCGAGGAAGGACTGGAGCTGCTCTGGCGAGGTGATATCGAACTTGGCCTCCGTCTCCGTCTTCTTGATCTTGATCTCGACGTTCAGGAGCGCGATCCGGGCCTTCTCGATGAGATTGGGCATCCCTGGGTGGGCCTTCTCCTTGTCCAGGACTATACCCCTTATCACCTGGGAATCCCTAGTGGACTCCCCAACCTGCTTCTGGATCTTTATGTAGTCCTTCTCCACCTTCCTGCTCTCGCCGGCCTTCTCCACCACCAGCTTCACCGACTCCGTAGCCATGTCGGCGATGTGCTCCTTGGCCGTTATCCCCGTGGCCTTGGAGTTGAGGGATGTCATGGCGATGTTCTTCAGGGTCTTCTCGTCGGTGGGTTCGACCTTCTTGGCCATCTCGTTCAGGACCTCGATGGCTTTCTCCTCGGCGAGCCTGTAACCCTGGGCTATGACGGTGGCGTGGACCTCCTGATCCAGGAGCTCCTCGGCCCTCTTCAGGAGTTCGCCTGCCAGGATCACGGACGTGGTCGTGCCGTCCCCAGCCTCGTTCTCCTGGGTCTTGGCGATCTCCACCATCATCTTGGCTGCCGGGTGCTTTATCTCGACCTCCTTCAGGATCGTCGCCCCGTCGTTGGTTATGATCACGTCCCCGGTAGTGTCGACGAGCATCTTGTCCATGCCCCTGGGACCGAGGGTGGACTTTATAGCCTCTGCCACCACCTTGGCGGCCATGATATTCATCCTTCTGGCATCTTTACCGAAGTACCTCTGGGCCCCCTCCGGAAGAATATAAACAGGCTGTCCGCCCAACTGCGCTGCCATAAAATAATACACCTCCTACCGCTTCTGCATATAGAATCCTATACTTCTATATAAGATTTTCTGGTGGTGCTGGAAGGCTAATCCCTCTTCCCCTTCCGCCACCGCAAGGCCTCTACGGCGACGACGAGGATGATGAGGAGTACCAGGGCCCCCCAGAGGACCTTGGTGTAGCCCGAGATCCCCTTCTGGCCCTCAGGGATCTCCACCGGGAAGCCCGCCCTTATGGTGCTGTTCTCGGCCATGATGACGGAGATCTCCGTTGGCATCAGGATGATGGGCTTGTAGCTGTACTCCAGGGATGCCTCCGTATAGACCTGGCCCGTGGTGCTGGGGACCGGGAAGGTGAATGTCTCGACCCTCGTCTCCATTGGGGCTATGCGGTTGTCGCTCAGGACCTTGGCAGAGTCGAGCATGAACCGGAAGTCCTCGGCGATCTCCCTCCCTTCCTTGTCTGCGATGACCTTCCTGTAGTACCTGTCCTCCCGGTATATTATATTCCCCCTGTCGTCCTTTGCCTTGAGGTGGAGGATGAGCCTCCTGGACGGTATGCCGGTGGGGATCTTGTGCCCGGAGCCCTTGTTGGTGACGTAGGCCGTCACTAGCGCCTTGCCTGCCTTGATCTCGGTCTCCAGCCGCACCCCGGCGGCCTCTTTCACCCTGGACTCGAAGTGCCCGCCGGTGAACCTGTGGGACCTGCCCCCCTCGATGACATCCATGTGGCAGTCCTGGCACTGCTTGGTGGCGGCGTAGGGCCCGGCCTTCCACTCGGTATAGGTCTCCATCACCGGGGCGTTGTTCACGTAGAGGTCGTGGCAGCCGCCGCAGAACTCTGACTTGAGGAAGAACTCCCTGTACTCCAGCCTGTGGGGGGCCGTCTTGTTCACGGCCTTACCGTAGATGGTCTCCCCGGGGCTGAGGAGGTACTTTATGGGCTTGTCGATCTCCAGACCCGAGACGGTGTGGCAGAAGTTGCAGGTCACCCCCTCCCTGGTGATGTTCATCCGCAGCTCATAATCCTTGGTCACCCTGGTGGTAGGGGCATGGCAGCTGAAGCAGTAGGGCGTGGCGCCCGGCCCCGCATACTCGATGGACTGGAGGTGGGCGGCGGTGAAGACCGGGTCTTCGTGGGACCTGGCGTGGAGGGAGTGGGACCACTGGTCGTAGATAGCTCCGTGGCAGGCCTTGCAGACCTCGCTGCTGATATAGGGGTTCTCTTCCCCGAGGGACGGACCCCAGAGAGCTACCAGACCTAAGAAAAAAGCCAGTGCCACTACGCGCTTCATTCAACCACCCACCTTTGCATGCTCCAGTGTGATCTTTATCGCGAAATAGGCGAAGTACACGGCCAGGAACACCAGGAGGAGGATGAAGGCCGTGACGAGGGGGCGCCGGAGGGGATGCCTCTCGGGGCTCCTGTCCAGGAAGGGGAGGAGGAAGAGGAAGCCGATGGCTATGCCCGGTAGGAGGACCCCCAGTATTTTGCCAGAGAGTGGGCCTATGTCCCAGACCCAGAACTTGAGGAACCCGAACATGGCCATGAAGTACCACTCCGGGAAGATGGGGGACGGGGTGATGAAGGGGTCGGCCTTTCCCAGGAGGGGGGCAGGGAGGAAGCTCGCCAGGAGGACGATGGAGGCCACTAGGAGGGTGCCCGCAAAGGCCTCTCTCAGGACCTGGTGGGGGAAGAAGGGCTCGCCGGTGACTCTCTTCTCTTCTTTCATGTTCTCACAAGGGGCCCGAGATCCCCTGCCTCCTTACGATGAGGAAGTGCAGACCCATCAGGGTCACTAAGGTCGATGGCATCATGAAGATGTGGAGGAAGTAGAAGCGGGAGAGGGTCTCCCCCGTGACCTCCCCGCCGCCGATGAAGACCTTGAGCATGGCGGGGCCGATGACCGGGATAACCGCCGGGATCTGGAGGCCCACGGTGGTGGCCCAGAAGGAGAGCTGGTCCCAGGGCAGCAGGTAGCCTGAGAAGCCCGCCACCAGGGTGGTGAAGAGGAGGAGCATCCCGATGATCCAGTTCAGCTCCCGCGGGTTCTTGTAGGAGCCGGTGAAGAAGACCCTGAGCATGTGGAGGACTATGGCGGCCACCATTATATTGGCGGACCAGTGGTGGATGGACCTGATGAGGGAGCCCATGGGGACCTCGAGCATGATGAAGCGGACTGTGTCGTAGGCCTTCTCTGGGGTGGGGACGTAGTACCTGGCCAGGAGGATCCCCGAGCCTACCAGGAGGAGGAAGGAGAGGAAGGATATTCCGCCCAGGCAGTAGATGGGGTTTGTGGCGTGCCTCGGCACGGGCTTCTTGAGGAGGGGGCGGACATCCTCCTCCCTCGAGAGCTTGAACCGCACCTCGACCCATGCCCAGACGCTATCGACGACCATGGCAGAACCTCATATCCTGAAGATGTAAGTCACGAGCATCACCAGCGAGAGGAGGCCGAAGGCGATGAGGGCCACATCCCACTGGGGGAGGTGTACGCCGATCTCCTCGGGCTCTGACGGCGCTGGCGGAAGGGTCTCAGCCACCGAGACCTCGCCATAGCCAGCCAGGGTCCCTTTCTCCTTGAAGTAGAGGCCCGCTGGACCGAGCTCCGGCGGGCCTTGGGGATGGCAGAAGGTGCAGTCCTTCTTCGTCTGGGCCGCAAAGTCCGGCTTCGCCTCCACTCGGGCAGCGGCCATGATAGAAGAGAGGAACAAGACCAAAATGAAGATGGCGGCGCTCTTCTTCATTCCACACCAGAGGGAGGCGAGAAGTCCTATTTATAGTTTTTTGAATATGGGGGTTGTCAACCCATGATTATTGGTGCATAAAAGAAAGTAAAAAAAGAGAAAAAAGGAGGAGGCCTCAGAGGCGCCTCTTCCTCAAACCGTAGAGTCCCAGGGGTACGATGCCCGCCAGGAGGACCGCCGTGGGGCCGCAGACGCCCTTGGGGGCCGGAGTGGCCGCTGGTGCAGCTGTCGTTGGCGGAGCCATCTCCTCCGCGAACTTGAGCTTCAGGATCCCCGAGTAGGAGTGCCTCACCGCGGCGTTGTCGAAGACCGCCGCGCCGAATTGGTACTCCTTCTTCATGTCGCTGAACTGGACGTCGTACTTGGACCCTGTGGAGAGCTTCCTGCCAGCCTCCATCACCCACTTCCCGTTGCTGTAGACCGCCTTCCCCTTTATGTCGGCCCTGTCCTCGGTGGGGGGCTTGATGACGATCCCGGCGATCTCGTCACCGGCCTTGTAGGCATCGGCGAAGGGCTTCTTCTGGTCGTCCAGGATCCAGTAGGGCGGGGCCGGCTGGTCGTCGGCTGTGAAGGCCGGACCCGTCTTGGCCTCGTTCACGTTGTCCTTGTACCCGCCGGCGCCTGGGTCGCTCTTCCTCCCGGCCTCCTTGGCCTTCGCCGGGTCGTATCTGGTGGCGTCCAAGTACTGATCGTCTACGTAGCCCACGGGGCTGGTCCTGACCGTCTTCATGTGCCACATGTCGGCCAGCTGCCCCTCCTTGGGGGTGTACATGTTCCCGTAGGGCTTCCCGGCCTCACCGGCATGGCAGGTGCTGAAGCAGCCCTGCTGATTGAAGCCCTCCACGTTTATGTCCCAGATGAGGGACAGCTTGTCCTCGTAGTAGAGGTTGTTGTCCCCGCCCTTGTCGCTGGGGTCCTTGAGCTGGGCCCAGGTGCCGTCGGCCTGCTTCTGCCACGGCGACCTCCTCAGGCTCTCGGTGGGGTCCGTCCACTCGACAAGGAAGTATATGTCGGTATCCGTATAGACCGCCTTCATCGTCACCGTGGAGGTGCCGGAGTTGGCCCCCCCGCTGGTGGTGAAGGTCGCGGCCTCGGCCTTGGACCAGAGGTCGTCCACCTTCCCGTCGATGGCCGGAGGGGCCGCCACCTTGATGGCCGCCACCTCGTTCTCTGCCGCCCACGCAGGGGCTGCCAGCATCCCTACCATGCCCAGAAACAACAGCCCGAATATCAAGTATCTACTGCCCGAAAGTGCCATGTTATACCTCCTCCTTTTTTGATCGTACCCGCACAGTCTCGAAAGTCTGAGTCCTGTTTAGTATATATGTTTTTTGAGAAGGCCCATCGACCTGCCTTGTGAAAAGAGCACGTCAATGGCCCCCTACTTATTTCATATTTTCCTATAAATTCAGCTCCTAGTGCCTCATCCCCATGGGGAGGCTTAGGAGGAAGAGGAGGGAGGAGGCCAGGAGGAGGATGAGGAGGAGGTGGGGGATGGCGGCCCTGGGGGCGCCCTTGGACCTGGCTATGCGGTAGGCCACGTAGAGGGAGAGGGCTATGCCCAACCCCATGGTGAGTATCTGGAGCCCCTTTATCGCCTCGGTGCTGAGCAAGGAGGTTGGGAGGCGGGTGTAGACGCCGAAGGTGGCCAGGATGGTGTTCGCACCTCCTCCACCTTCCCCCACCAGGTGAAAGAAGTTGTGCCCCAGATGGCCCGCCAGGGCCAGAGGGATGTAGGCATAGCCGAAGGAGGCGAAGGCGGGCCAGAAGCCCAGCCCAAGGCTCCGGGAAGCAGCCTTGGAGGCAGCGGCGTAGAGGGCCAGTGGCGTAGCCAAGAGGAGGAGGAAGATGAGGACCATCCCGACCTCCGGGTTTGAGGTGGGGAGCGCGAGGAAGAGGGCCCTGTAGAGCTGGCGGAAGGGGGCCACCATGACGAAGGTATCGAAGGCCACCAGCCCCAGGATGACGACGGCCAGGAGGGCCTCTCCTGCCACCGGGCGTTTTATGCTGGTCAGCTCCTTCCAGGGCTTACGCCACCGGAAGGTCATGGAGCCGCTGGGGCAGGTCTTGAGGCATTTCATGCAGTATATGCAGTTCCTGTTGCTGCCCATGTTCCCCGGGAACTCCCCCATGGGGCACCCCTCCTCCCTCCCGTCCCCTGTCAGGCACCGGGGGCTCCCGCACTGGGCGCAGACTTCCCTCTTGGGGCGTAGCTCCAGGAGGGAGGTCATGGAGTAGACGCCGAAGAGTGCTCCGATAGGACAGGCGTAGCGGCACCAGGAGCGGCGCTCGAAGACGAAGCCCACGGCCAGGGCCAGGAAGAGCCAGAGGGCCATGAACCAGGCCGTGGCCCTTGGGTTTGTGACGATCTGGAAGTAGTGGTTGGACCAGGTGACCAGGATGAAGAGGAGGACCGAGAGGCCCACGCCCCTCAGGAGGCGGGGGAAGGCCCTCCCCAGGCCGAACCTCTGGGCAGCGGCGGAGAGGGCCCCCAGGGGGCAGACGGAGCACCAGGCCCGCCCTATCAGGATGAAGGTGAAGACGACCCCGGGCCACCAGAGGATCCAGGTGAGGGCGCTGGCGAAGTTCTTCCCGGCCAGGGGGGAGCCGAAGAGACCTATGTATATGACGTAGGCGAAGGCTATGATACCCACCGTCTGGAGGACCGTGGGGAAGGCGCGGCTGGTGAGGAGGCTCATGGCTTCACCGCCGTCTTGGCCCTGGCGAACCTCTCCAGGTCTCGCCTTGTCTTATCGTCCACCGGTGCCGCCTTGATGAGGCCTTTTCCGATCATCTCATCCAACACTGCCTCCCCTTCCAGGGTCCTCACCACCGCCAGGGACCAGCCCTTTGGGACTCCCACCCCGCCGATGCTTATGTCGGCCATCCTTGCCAGGGGATCGGCACATACTTTGCACCCCGGATTCTCGTAATCTGCCAGGGCTCGGAGAGGGAACTCCGCCCTCCCGTCCAGGTGGACCCTGCCCCCCGATATATCCACCCTGCGGACCCCCTTCTGGGACAAGCCTGCCCTAGAAGCCAATGCTTCCATCCCCCCGGGGAGGAAGTTGGCCCTGCAGAAGAGGCCCGCCTTGAAGGTTATGTTGCCCAGCTTCTCCATGGCCCCGAGCTTCTCGGCCCCGGTCACCTGGCACGGGAGGCCCACCATGGCGATCCTGCCTTCGACGCCTTCCAGGGTCGGCAGGGATGGGGAGAGGGCATAGGTGGAGCCGGCGGCGGAGAGCGCTTCCTCCCTGGTCCGGGCTATGAAGGGCTCGGGACTCAGGCCGCGGCGCCTCACCATTAGGACCCCCTCCGCCCTCTGGGAGTCCAGGAGATGGATGGCCAGGGTCGTGGCCAGGCCCCCGTCCTGCGCCCTCGCGAGCACCTCCGGGAGCCTGCTCCTGACCGCCACCATCCGCCTGAAGGGCCCCAGGCCATCTCCCCACTCCCCCGGGAACTGGACCGGGCAGACGGCGATGCAGGAGCCTTCGCAGGCTGCGCAGTCCGCGCCGCCCAGGTACCTGGGCCCCTGGTGGTTGACTTCTATAGCTCCATCCGGGCATGCCACCTCGCAGGCCCCGCAGGCCCCGCAGAGCCCCTCCCCTGGGAAGACCTCCACGGTCCTCTCCTTCAGGACCCTGGCCTGGAGCCTGTTTGAAGCAACGAACATGAGGGCGGCAAGGAGGAGCCATGTACCCAGGAGGCCTCCGAGGGCGAGGGCGAGCCTATCTCTGTCCACCTTGGGCCTCTGGAGCTCCATCTTTATCCTGGCATGGGCCCGCTCCAGATCCCTGGAGGCCGCGAGGGCCTTGGCTCCATCCCCTTCCGCGGCCGCCTCCTCTAATTTCAGGAGGTGGGCCTCGAAGTCAGCCACACTCCCCGCCAGCTCCCTGTTGTAGTCGGCTCCCAGGTCCAGCTCCCCTTTTATCACCTCCAGGTGGGTCTCGATCTCCTTGGCATGGTCCGGTATCCCCTGGAGGTCGGCGGGGCTCATCTTCCCCAGGTTGGCCCCAATCTCCCCCATGGCCATGTCTACCCTCCCCTCCTGGGAGACGTGGGCGTGGGCAGCCGGGAGTAAAATGAGGATGAGGAGGATGGGCAGACCTTTCTTGGGTATGGCCATTAGGGGTATGGGTAAGACTAACGTCAGAAGTTGGCGTCAAAGTAGGTCTTGGCCCGGGTGTAGATCTCACTCTTGTTGCTGTAGTTGAAGTAGACGTAGTGGGCCGACTGGTTGCTCACGTTGACGGTGACACCCCCCTGGTTATAGGTGGTGACATTGCCGGTGGTATTGTCGTACCTGGTGTGGCAGTTGGTGCAGTAGGCGTTCTTGGTCAGGTTGTGCTTCAGGTTTATGCTCACGTTGTAGCCGCCCATGTTGGTGTAGTTCGGGTAGAAGCCGTGGCAGATGCAGCCCGTGGCGTTGTGGGCCCTGGCCTTGCTGATCTTCTCGGCGATGGCAGGGTGGCACTTGGCGCAGAAGTAGGCGTCTCCAGATTGGCTATCGTTCCTGAGCTTGTAGACGGTGTGGGAGCCTGCGAAGGTGGACTTGGCAGGGAGGAGGAAGTACACCCCAGCTATGACGACGGCCGCCACCAGGGCGAGTATGAAGAGCTTCCTCTCGACCATCTCACGGGCTCCCGGGAGTCTTGTCCGGCAGCGTGTGGCAGTACCGGCAGTCCTTCCCTATGCTTCTGTTGAAGGTGGCCTTGGCGTCGTTGTATACCGTGGAGTTGTGGCAGACGGTGCAGTCCGTTATCTCGAGCGCGGACTTGAGGGCTCCGCTCACGTTGTAGGAGGTGGCGTTGGGCGAGGTGGTGAGATTGTGCCTCCCGGTCTTGTTCTGGGGCGGCGTTATCACTGGCTCCAGGTTGCCGTCCACGGGCTGGACCTCGTGGCAGGCCTCGCACCACTTCCAGCCGTACTCCGGCGGCATGAAGGCGCTGGGATTGGCACCGGGGTGGCTGGCGCTGGCGTTGCTGGTGGCGGTGTGGCAGTTGAGGCAGTCCAGGGCCCCGTGGACCGAGGCCTTGAACATGCTTTCGTTGAGGAACTTGGCGGGCCTGCTGTAGGTGCCGTTCATCGTTGAGAAGGAGAAGTGGCACCCGGTGCAGGCCTGGCCGACCTGGACGTTGTGCTTGAACTCCGTCATGTAATTGCCCTTCACCAGCCCCCCGTGGCAGCCCTTGCAGACGTCGTCGGAGGAGCTGGCGGCCAGGGTGTCGGAGTGGTTGAAACCGCCCTGGGCTGTAGAATAATTTGTGTTGTCAGGGGGTATCGACCCTGTATCAATGAGGAGGCGGTTGGTCATGTTGGTGTAGTAGGGGTTGGAGGGGTAGTGGCAGGCCCCGCACCAGAAGGAGGTGCTATTTATGGTCCCGTTTATGTAGTTCGTCCCTTTGTAGGCCACCGCCACCCGCCCCAGGGCCGAGGCGTTGTGCTTGGTGTTCCCGTGGCAGTAGTGGCAGGAGAGGGAGCCGACTGTGGCCCCCTTCTGGTAGTAGACGCCCACGAAGTCGAGGGTGAGGTTGCTCTGCGTGCCAGAGTCCCCGGACTGGTTTGAGTCGACCCACTGGATGGAGACGACGCCGCCGGAGCTGATCTCGCTGGAGCTGAGCGTGAAATTATGCCAGACGTTGGTGGCGCTGAAGGTGGTGGCGTTCTTCAGGACGAACTGCCCCGTATCGAAGTTATAGACGTAGAGGTCGAAGTTCTCGCCGCCGGAGCTGATGTTCCCTTTTATCGTCAGGTTGTAGGCGTCCTTTGCCAGGGGCACCCCTGTTATATTCTGGACGACATCGAGGCGGTAGTTGGTGGCGTCGCTGGTGTTGGCATAGACCCTCTCGAAGTCCACGTAGAGGCTGTCCCTGGCAGTGTTCTCGGACCTGTTGGCGTCGATGAGCCTGACCCATACCACTCCGGACTGGAGCTCCGTGGCCTTGGTCAGGGAGAAGTTGTACTGCCCCATGGCGGCGCCGGAGATCTGGCCCTTGTAGTTGTAGTCGCCTGTGCTGTTCTGGACGGTCACGTTGAAGGCCTCGCTCCCGGAGGTGTTGGCCCTTATCTGGAGCGTATAATTCTCGTAGTTCGTCGGTATGCCCGTTATGTTGGTGGTGGCGTTGAGGGCGAAGATGGGCGGGGTCTGGTAGGCCGTTATATTGAGCAATACGTCGTCGAAGTGCACGTCTATCCCGTTCCTGAGCCTCCCGTTGGAGGAGGCGTCGAAGGTGATCTCCACGTAGAGGTTGTACCTGGTCCCGGCTGTGAGGGTGGTGGTGATGGAGGAGTTTGTGTAGAAGGCCCAGGTCTGGGTGAGGGTAGTGAGGTTGGCGGATCTGTAGAGGGTGTCCACGAGGGTTCCGTTCATGTAGTTGAGGTACATCTTCACATAGTAGTTCCCCGGGCTAACGATATCGCCGATGGAGGCGTTCCAGGCGAAGCGCGATGTTATGCCGGTTATGTTGTCCGGGGCCACGAAGGACTGGTTGATCCTCCCTACGGCAATCTCGTTCCTCACCTCGGCGGAGGAGTTGATCACGTAGCCCCTTGCCCCGGAGCCCCCGGCTATGGTGTTCCCGGCGCCGCCCGTGAAGTTGAGGAGGTCGCCCGAGGGATCGGTCTCGGTGTAAGCCCAGTTGGTGGCGGCCTGGCCCGTGAGGGCCGAGAAGTTACCGTTGACAACGTAATCGCTAGTGGCTAGCACGTAGCCTATGGTGGCCTCCTCGCTCAGGTTGGCGAAGGCCCCGCCGTCGGTCCCGTTCTGCATGTTGGCGAAGTTGGCTGCGCTCCCGTTGTAGAAGGAGATGGCGGTGACGTAGGTGGAGACGTTCTGGGCGACGGTGATGAGCGCTTCTGTCAGGCGCTCGAAGAGGCCGTCGGCGGTCTGGGCCCCGCTCACCCCCGTCGTCGTCCCGTTGGTGACGGACTCGGCGGCCACGGCCTGGGTCCCATTCTCAGCCGGGAAGTCGCCCCAGTACTGCCCCCACCTCTGGCCCGTGTTGTTGTCTGAGTGGTTCAGCGGGGTGGGAATCTGGGGAGCGGCCGGGCCTGTGTAGCCGACCTTGCTGGTTGCCAGGATGGTAGTCCAGTTCCCCTGGTGGCAGCCCCGGCAGTCCACGGCCTGGGACCGGTTCTGGGTGTATGCGCCTCCACTGTTGGTGGCGAAGCTTATGTTGTGGATGTCCTGGGAGTGGCAGATAGTGCACGGCACCTGCCCGTTGTGCCTGGTCTTGTCCCCCCCGGCGGATATGTTGGTGTGGCACCACTGGCAGAAGGTGTCCTCGGTACCGCTGTTGCTGTAAGTGGCGTTCTCGGCTTGGGAGGGGCTCAGCCCCGGCTTGGTTATGTTGTGCGTAGGCCCATGGCAGATGATGCACGGCACATTGCGGGTACCCTTGTGGGCCTTGAGGGGCGTCATCGTCCAGGTGGACACGAGGCTGACATTGGTGGAGTTGAAGGAGTAGACGGACTGTTTGTTGGCGTTCCAGGTGGTGTAATTCGTTAAATTCGTGTTATGCCGGACGGTGGCGTTCCCGCTGTGGCACCGCGAGCCGAAGCAGTCGGGGGCCTCCGGGAAGGCCCCCACCGTCCTGGCCCCCAGGTGGCAGGTCCAGCAGGTGACGCCCGTGCCGGTCAGGTTGTTGTGGACCCCCCATGGGAAGACGCCGCCAGGGTTCTCCGCAGGGCCGCCCGTGATATCGGTGGCAGGGGTCGGGTACCCGTAGAGGGTGTGGCAGTAGGTGCACTGCCCGTTCTGGATGGTGTTAGTATGCATGGTCTTCCCGAGGCCGTCTATGTGCATGGGCTCCATGAAGTTGCTGGTATTCCCGGAGTATGGGGTGCTGTTGGTCCGGATCCAGTCGCTGGCGGTGTATATCTTGTCACCCGGGTCGCCGTGGCAGTTCTTGCAGCCCATGAAGGTGTAGGTGAAGGCGGTGGAAGAGCTTATGGAGCCAGTGGAGGCGGTGATGGTGTAGGTCCCGTTGGTATTCTCACCAAGGTTGTTCATGTAGTAGGAGAAGTTGGCGGCCCCGAAGGAGTCCGTCAGGTTGTAGCCTACGGCCAGGGTGGAGCCGTTGGGGTAGGTTAGGTTGAAGGTGACGTTCTCGCCTACCTGAGGGAACCCGGACTCGTTCATGACAAGAGCGTACGCTCTTATCCTAACCTTCTCCCCAGACCAGTAATTGGTGCCGACGCTCGTCCAGGAGACATCGGCCCCGTTTATGCACCCGCTCACCACTATGGTGACCATGGGGTCGTCGTTTATGACGAAGCGGTTGGTGGAGACCTTGATCTGGGTTGGGGCTGCGCAGGCTGAAGGGGAGATGGCAGTAAGAATGATGGAGAAGGCCAAGACTGCGGACAGCAGCCCCAGATACCCCCTTGCTCGTTCTGGCATTATGCATCTAGTATTTGAACCCAAGCTCATATAGATTTTTGGGAAGTTTTGTTGTCAATGGATGGGAAGCTCACCTCCGCCGCCGTGGTCCCTTAAGGTACCTCCTAGAGGCGGCCACTGCCAAAAGGGTGGCCAGTACCGCTAGGAGGAGCCATCCCATCTCCGAGATGTGGGGCCTCGGAAGCCTGACCCCCTCCAACAGGCCCTTTTTCAATGGGGGGAGGGGCGCGCTCCTCAGGGGTTCCGGGAGCTCCAGGACCCATACATCGCCGTTCCCGCCCTGGAGGGACTGGTAGGCTACATTATCGCCTCCAGGCGACCAGGCAGGGAAGTACTCGTCGGCTGTATGGTTGGTGAGGCGGGCCTTGTTCCCCCCCTCGCTGGCCATGACCCATACGTTGAAGTCGCCGCCCAGGTTTGACTCGTAGGCTATCCAGCGCCCGTCCGGCGACCATGTGGGCCCCCCCTGGTTCTCAGGCTCTTCCGTAAGCTGCGTCACATTACCGCCGGCCGCGTCCATGACGAAGATGTCCCAGTTCCCGGCCTCGTTGGACTCGTAGGCTATTCGCCACCCGTCTGGGGACCAAGACGGGTCGTTCTGGTGGGCGGGGTTGGAGGTGAGCTTCTTTACGTTCTGCCCGTTGGCGTCCATCACATAGATGTCATTGTTCCCGGCCTCGTTGGAGACGTAGGCTATCCTCCGGCCGTCGAGGGACCACTCCGGGAAGATCTCGACGGCCGGATTGGAGGTGAGCTGCCTCTTGTTGGTCCCGTCTGCATCCATGAGCCAGAGGTCCCAGGTCCCGCCCCGGTCTGAGCTGTAGACTATGGTCCGCCCATCAGGGCTGATGGCAGGAAAGTCCTCGACGGCCTCCTCCTGGGAGACGGGCCGCCCCTCCCCGGTGGCCGTGTCAAAGACCCATATATCCCCTTTGGAATCCTGGGAGCGGTCGGTGTAGACGATATATCTCCCATCGGGGGACCAGGAGGGCTTTTCCTGGGGGTAGGTGGAGAGGGTGAGCTGGGAGATATTGATAGAGCCATGAGGGCTATCCAGCGTGTAGCTCGTGGGTGGCCTAGCCACCGGCTCCACCCCGACCCCTCGGACCATGTATATCCCTTCCACAGGGCTGACGCAGTGGTAGTAGACCCTGAGGGCCCCATCAGAATCCTCAAGCAGGCTCTTGTAGTCGCACTTGAAGTCGCCCCTCCGCCTTACCATGTTGAAGGAGAGCTGGACCGGCTCAGACAAGCTGGCGCCGTCCCTGGAGCCCATGATGAAGATGTCCTCGTTCCCGGACCTCTCGGATGTGAATGCCATCCAGTAGGTGCCCTTGGAGTCCTGGATGAAGTCGATGTAGTTGTTGTTGGAGGGGTCAGAGGTTATCTGCTTGGGTTCTGACCACGAGATGCCGTCTGATGAGTTCGTCAAGAAGATATCGAACTTGTTGGGCTGCTGGACGAGCCTGGTGAAGGCCAGCCAGTAGACCCCCTGCTTATCCTGGATCATGATAGGGAAGCTCTCCTGGGCGCCCTCCGTCACCCTCCTCGGCTCCGACCATGTTACACCGTCGGATGAGCTGGTTAGGTGGACGCTGTAGTTGCCGTCCCGATTCGAGATGAAGGCTATCCAGTACCGCCCCACTGAGTCCTGCATTATGGAGGGGTAGGAGTCGAAGGCCGAGCTCCCGGCCACCCCCCATGCCTCGGACCACTCCGGCCCGTTGGACCTGGCCAGGAATATATCGAAGTTGCCGTTCTTGCTGGAGGAGAAGACCAGCCAGTGGGTGCCGTTCACATCCTGGAAGAGCCTGGATTCGGAATCGAAGGCGGGGCCAGTGACCACCGGTATCGGACTGGACCAGCTGCCATCGTCTCTAGACTTGGTGAGGAAGATATCGGCACCCCTGACGAGGGTCATCAGGAAGGTACCGTCTCTATCCTGGATCACTGAGGGGTGGGTGGCCCCCTCGAATGAGAGCTGTGGCTGGGACCAATTGGCGTAGACCGTGCTGAATGCCAGTAGGGGTACTAGGAGCGCCAGAGTGTACTTCAGGACCATCATCTCCCCTTTAGGGGACAGACTTCTTATAGTATATCTCCCTGTCCTGCTCCCAGACTATATGTACCACGCCAGTGGAGTCCACGGCTATGTCCGGGTTCTGGGATGTGGCCAGGTTGTAGGTAAGGCGGGTCTCGTCCACCATAATGGTGCCGTTGGAGTCGAGCCGCTTGTAATAGAGCTCCTTGTTACCGTCCCTCTCATCCTCCCAGGCTATGTGGAGGCTGTCATCAGAGCCAACGGCTATCCTGGGCTTCCAGGAGGCGGCGCTGTCATTGGTGAGGCGGGTGTCGCCCATAAGGACGGCCCCGCTGGGCCCGAGCTTGGCGTAGTACACCTCCCAGTTCCCGTCCCTGTCGTCCACCCAGGTGATATAGATGTTCTCCTTGGAGTCGAGGGCCATGTCCAGAGGGTTCGTGGATTGACCGCCCCCTCCTGAAACCTTGCTCGCGTTTACCAGGACCCTGCCGTTCAGGTCGAGCTTCGAGTAATAGATGGCGTAGGTCCCGTTCCGCAGGTCTGACCACGCTATGTGGGCATTGCTCAGGGGATCTACTGCAGCCGCTGGGCCCCAGTTCTCATAAAACGTGTCTGTGATGACCTTCTGGGAGATGACCGTCTTCCCGATGGTATCCAGCTTCGTGTACCCCAGCCCGGACCCGGGGGATCCGGCAGTAGGAAGCGAGTATACGATGCTGGGGTTCCCGTTGGGGTCCACGGCCAGGGAGGGCATGTCCCCACTGCCAAAGGTCGCCTGGGTCTCGTCCACGGCGGTGGACCCGGAGGGGTTCAGCCTCTTATAGACGATGTTGTATCGCGTAGTCTTGTCCCTCCAGACGAGGTGGATATTGTCCAGGGGATCGACAGCTATGCCTGACTCGAAGGCAGCGGGGGATCGATCCGTCAGCCTCTTGGTGAGGGCCGGGCTCCCATCGGGTGAGAGTTTCGCGTAGTAAGGGACTCCATTCTCGGCGTATATTATGTGGATGTTCCCGCTCCCGTCGATGGCCAGCTCCGGGACCTCGCTGTAAGCGGTAGTGTTGGTGAGCTGGGTATCCCCTGACCAGCCAGCTGGGATGGCCGTCGCTGTATATGTGGTCAGGAGGGCCACGGCCAAGAGGATGGCCGCGGCAGAGATGGTAACCGGTCCTGACAGCCCCCGTGGCTCCATGATAATAACCTGGGCCCGCCAGTTTATATAATTGAGCTTGGGGTATGGGCCCCTCCGCCGGGACAGCCCCATAATTTTATATAGCCGTGTTACGATTTGTGAGAAAAGTTTGGAGGTGTATTTTATGGCAGCTCAGATGGGTGGGCAGCCTATCCTGATATTATCGGAGAGGACCCAGAGGACGATGGGCAGGGACGCCCAGAGGTCGAATATCATGGCCGCCAGGGTCATAGCCGAGTCGGTGAAGACGACCCTGGGCCCCAGGGGCATGGACAAGATGCTCGTCGACTCCATGGGGGATATAGTGGTCACGAATGATGGAGTGACGATCCTCAAGGAGATGGACGTGGAGCACCCGGCCGCCAAGATGATGGTGGAGATCGCCAAGACCCAGGAGGACGAGGTGGGGGACGGCACCACCACCGCCGTAGTCATAGGGGGGGAGCTCCTGAAGAAGGCGGAGGACCTCCTGGACCAGGATATCCATCCGACGGTGGTGGCCCAGGGCTACAGGCTGGCCGCCGACAAGGCCCACGAGATCCTGGAGAAGATCGCCAAGAAGGTCTCGCCCGACGACAAGGCCCTCCTCAGGAAGGTAGCCATCACGGCCATGACCGGCAAGGGGGCCGAGAAGTCCAAGGATTATCTGGCCGATCTGGTGGTGAAGGCCGTCCTGGCCGTTGCCGAGAAGGAGGGCGATAAGATCACCATAGACACGGACCACATAAAGGTGGAGAAGAAGGCAGGCGGCGGGATCGAGGACACGGAGCTCATCCACGGCGTACTGATAGACAAGGAGAGGGTCCACTCTGCCATGCCCAAGAGGGCGGAGAAGGCGAAGATCGCCCTCGTCAACTCGGCCATCGAGGTCAAGGAGACGGAGATCGACGCCGAGATCCGCATCACAGACCCGACCCAGCTCAAGGCCTTCATCAGCGAAGAGGAGAAGATGCTCAAGGATATGGTTGGGAAGATCCAGGAGGTCGGGGCCAACGTCCTCTTCACCCAGAAGGGGATCGACGACCTTGCCCAACATTACCTCGCCAAGGCAGGGGTCTTCGCCGCCCGCAGGATAAAGAAGTCCGATATGGAGAAGCTGGCCAGGGCTACCGGAGCCAACATCGTCACCAACCTGGAGGACCTGACGAAGAAGGACCTGGGGTACGCAGGGATAGTGGAGGAGGTCAAGATAGGGGACGACGAGATGATCTACGTCAAGGAGTGCAAGGACCCCAAGTCCGTCTCGATCCTCATCAGGGGCGGGACAGAGCACATCGTGGACGAGATCGAGAGGGCCATCGAGGACTGCCTGGGGGTCGTGCCGGCGGCCATGAGGGACGGGAAGGTCGTGGCAGGCGGCGGAGCGCCCGAGATCGAGGTGGCGAAGCAGCTCAGGACCTACGCCAAGTCCGTGGGGGGCCGGGAGCAGCTGGCCATCGAGGCCTTCGCCGATGCCATGGAGGTGATACCCCGGGCCCTGGCCGAGAACGCGGGCCTGGACCCCATCGACACCCTGGTGGACCTGAGGGCCAAGCACGAGAAGAACGGTACCACCTACGGGATAGACGTCTACGAGGGGAAGCCTAAGGACATGTTCGAGGAGGGGGTCATAGAACCCCTCAGGGTCAAGACGCAGGCGATAGACTCGGCCTCGGAGGTGGCGGTGATGATACTGAGGATAGACGACGTGATAGCTGCCACGAAGCTGTCCAAGGGCGAGGGAGGCCCGGGGATGCCGCCCGGCGGCGGCATGGGCGGCGGCGAGGAGTTCGACTAAGGCCTGATAAGACCGCGATGGAGGGCGGTACCCACAAGGGTACCGTCCACCCCCAGTTTTTCCAGATATTCTATATCCTCGCCCCTTATACCGCCGCCTACATATATCTCCAGTCCTCTCTTATCCAGGCCCCGAAGATACCCGAAGCTGGTACCGGAGAGGGTGCCCACAGCCCCGATCTCCAGCATTATAAACCTGCTCGCCCCATGGCCTTTGAGGACCTCCAGCGCCTCCAGAGGAGGCCTGGGGAGGAAGGAGGATATGACTGCCTCCTGCTTCATATCGAGGCTCACGATCTCCGCCCCATCCAGCTCCGCCAGGAGCGCCTCGCCCATGGTCTCGGTCCCCAGGATGATCTCGGCGTCTAGGCGCGATATCCTCTCCAGATCCCCCGGGGTCCTGATGCCGGCGTCCACCATCAGTTTCTTCACCCCTGCGAGCTCCTCCAGGAGAGGGATGTCTGGCTTCCCGTGGACGACGCCGTCCAGGTCGGCCACGTAGAGCCTCTCGTAGGGCATCCGCCGGGCTATCTCGAGGGGGTCTGGGGATGGGTAGAACACAGTCTCCAGGTCCCTGTACTCTTCCCTCCTCCCGCCCTTGCCGGCCACCGCCCTACCCCCCCTTATATCCAAGACCGGTATTATCTCCATCCCTGGGGCCTCTCCGGGGGCCGATATAAACATTTTTCCATCGTTAAGATTGGCCCTCGTGGTAGGGTGGTATGGGCTGCTCGCCATCGTCACGGAGATACCGAGGTTCTACTACAACGCCGTCAGGGAGCTGAAGGGCAGGGGGATACAGTTCCTGACCTTCGGCCTCGAGGACGAGATACCATCTTATATCACGGTGGTCCTTACCAGCAGGGGGGAGAGGAAGCATGTCAGATCATCCTTTGTCGTGGCCCACGACGACCTGCCCATGGCCGTCAACGAGTGCGTCAGGGCCCTCAATGGCCTTAGGAAAGACTACAGGAGGATTATCGTAGGTATAGACCCCGGTGCCAGCCTCGGAGTTGCCGTCCTGGCTGACAGCAAGGTAATCGAGGCCCGCAATATCCTCTCCCCGGAGGGCGTACCGCCTGTCCTCAGGGGACTCTTGGAGAGCTACCCGGGGGCCGAGACGGTGATAAGGGTAGGGGATGGGGGGGGTATCTACTGCATGAGGGTCCTGAAGCTCCTCCAGGAGAACTTCGATGCGAGGATCGAGGTGGTGGACGAGACCTCTACCACGCCTGCCCTGGGGAGAGAGGCGCCGGCGGGCCTGCGGGACGTGATAGCCGCCATCAACATCGCCCTGAAGGAGGGCAGCGTCCTGGAGAAGGCCATAGAACTGGAGCCGACGCCAGGAGAGATAAAGAACCTCCAGAGGGAGAGCAGGGACCTGAGCGGGAATATCACGATCTCCAAAGGGCTGGCTGAGCGGGTCGCCAAGGGGGAGCTGACCCTGGAGGAGGCCGTCGAGGCCCACCGGAACAGCCACCTTTAAGACTGGGGAACCCTATTACAGACGATGGGGGTGTCCTGTGGTTGTTCGTAGGTATAGGAGCGGTCTTCACCGGACTGGAGAACGTGGACTACCTGGAGGGCTTCCCCACCGTCTACTTCAAGAGGCTCTTCGCCCTCGTCCTAATTGGCCTGGCCTTCCTCCTCCTGAGATCATGAGGAGGCTCGGGCTGGTAGCCCTGGGTCTGGGCCTCCTCCTGGCCACCTACCTCGTCCCCACCCGGAGCCTCTGGGAGTGGGCGGCCGTGGAGACCCTCGCCCTGACCCTGGTGCCCCTCCTGGCCTCCTGGGCCCTGGGCTTTGGGCCTGGGGACCTCGGCCTGACGCTGAAAGAATGGCGGCGGTCCGTCAGGTGGGCCGCCATCATGCTCGCCGCCGCCGCTCCCGTGATGCTCTACGCTTCTTACCTCCCCGAATTCAGGACCTACTACCCCATCTGGGCCCCGGCCAGGGAGAGTATTCTCCACCTATTCCTCCTCTGGGCCCTCCTCCTGGTCCTGATGCTCAACGTGGAGTTCTTCTTCCGGGGCTTCCTCCTCTTCCACCTAGAGCCGGTTGCCGGCCACCTGGCCGTGGTCCTCCAGGCCCTGCCCTACGCCCTGGTCCACCTGGGGAAGCCATCCCTGGAGATACCCTACTCCCTCTTCGTTGGCATCGTCTTCGGGCTCGTGGCCCTCAGGACCCGTTCCGTCCTTGCTCCACTCATCACCCACTGGCTGGGAGCCGTCCTCTTCGACGCTCTGGTCCTGCTCGGACCAAAGTTTTAAATCCTGGGCTGTCAGAGGCGAGTAGGATGAAGGTCTCCATCGTAGGCACCGGCTACGTGGGCCTCGTGACCGGGGTCTGCCTCGCAGAGCTGGGGCACGACGTCGTCTGCGTCGACGTGGCCAGGGATCGGGTCGAGAAGATAAACCAGGGCATACCGCCCATCTACGAGGAGCGTCTCGAAGAGATGCTCAGAGAGGGCCTCAGGCTGAGGAGGCTGAAGGCCACCACCGACCTGGGGGAGGCGGTGAGGGGTACGGAGCTATCCCTCATCTGCGTGGGCACACCCTCGGGCCTCCTGGACTACATAGACCTCAAGTATGTGGAAGAGGTGAGCAAGGAGATAGGGACGGTCCTGAAGGGCAAGGACGCCTACCACGTGGTGGTGGTCAAGTCCACCGTTGTTCCAGGGACGACGGAGCACGTAGTCATGCCGCTCCTGGAGCGCCACTCCGGTAAGAAGGCCGGCAAGGACTTCGGGGTATGCATGAACCCCGAGTTCCTGCGGGAAGGGAGGGCCATAGACGACTACATGCACCCTGACAGGATCGTGGTGGGAGGGATCGATGGGAGGTCCACTGAGAAGCTCCTGGAGCTCTACAAAGGCTTCGACTGCCCCGTCCTCCGGACAAACCCCAAGACGGCCGAGATGGTCAAGTACGCCACGAACTCCTTCCTGGTGACGAAGATCAGCTTCATCAACGAGATAGGGAACATATGCAAGTCCCTGGGGATAGATGTCTACGAGGTGGCCAAGGGGGTGGGGATGGACTCCCGCATCTCCCCCCACTTCCTCAACGCAGGGATAGGCTTCGGGGGGTCCTGCTTCCCCAAGGATGTTAAAGCTCTGGTCGGCAAGGCGAAGGAGGTCTACTACCGCCCAATACTCCTCAACGCGGCCCTGGAGGTGAACGAGGCCCAGCCCCTCCGCCTGGTGGAGCTCCTGGAGCACCGCGCCGGCCCCCTGGAAGGGGTGGACGTGGTGGTCCTGGGTCTCGCCTTCAAGCCCGGCACAGACGACATGCGGGAGGCGCCTGCGATAAAGATAGTCCACAGCCTCCTCAAGAGGGGGGCGAAGGTCCACGTGACGGACCCCAAGGCCCTGGGGGAGGCGCGGAAGATCTTTGGGGACCACGAGGGGCTCGAGTATTGCGCCACCCCACAGGAGGCGGTTGCCCGGGGCAGGTACGTCCTCATAGTCACGGAGTGGCCCGAGTTCCGGATCAAGGACCTTTACAGGGGCAAGGTGGTCCTGGATGGGCGGCGCGTAGAGGAGGCGAGGGCGGCGGAGGAGTACATAGGAATATGCTGGTGAGAGCCCTGGGGAAAATTAAATAAGAGCCAAGGCTACCAGGGTGATACCATGAAGGCCGTCATCCCAGCCGCGGGCCTCGGGACGAGGTTCCTGCCGGCCACCAAGGCCCAGCCCAAGGAGATGCTCCCGGTCTACGACAAGCCCACCATCCAGTACGTGGTGGAAGAAGCGATAGCCTCCGGGATCGAGGACATCCTCATCATAACCGGCCGCGGGAAGAGGGCCATCGAGGACCACTTCGACAAGTCCGTGGAGCTGGAGCTGTCCCTGAGGAACTCCGGGAAGGGGCACTACCTGGAGGAGATAGAGGCCATATCCAACATGGGGTGCATCCATTTCATCCGCCAGAAGGAGCAGAAGGGCCTGGGGGATGCGATCTACTGCGCCCGGAAGCACGTGGCAGGGGAACCCTTCGCGGTCCTCCTGGGAGATACCATAACCATGGCCCCCGTCCCGTGCACGAAGCAGCTGATGGATATCTTCGACAAGTACAAGGGCTCCGTCATCGCCGTCGAGCGGGTCCCGAGGGAGAAGATTGGGAGCTACGGGATAATCAAGGCGAAGCCCGTGGACCACATCTACGAGGTGGAGGACCTGGTGGAGAAGCCCAGGCCAGAGGAGGCCCCCTCCGACCTGGGGATCATAGGGCGGTACATCCTCCAGCCCGAGATCTTCCGGTGCCTGGAGGAGGTGAAGCCGGGGGTGGGGGACGAGATCCAGCTCACCGACGCCCTCAAGGTCCTGAACTACACCCAGAGGATCTACGCCTACGAGTTCAAGGGGCGGCGCTACGACATAGGGAACAAGCTCGACTGGCTCAAGTCCTCCATAGAGATCGCCCTGAACAACGGCGAGATCAGGGGAGAGCTGATGGAGTTCCTGAAGGGGATAAAGGAGGCTAGATGACCGCCGTGGGGGACGTGATAGCCCTCCTGGAGGACGAAGGGCTGGCTATAGAGGGCGACCGAGTCCTGGTCACTGGCGGAGCGGGCTTCCTGGGCTCCTGGGTCTGCGAGGCCCTCCTCCAGCTCGGCAAGAGGGTCGTCTGCGTGGACAACCTCGCCAGCGGCCTGAGGTCCAATATAGCCCACCTGAAGGGGGAGTTCCAGTTCGTGAAGAGCGACGTCTCGGAGCCCCTGGAGCTCGAGGACGGCTTTGACCTGGTCCTCCACATGGCCTCCAGGGCCTCGCCCTTCGAGTTCGAGAAGTACCCCATAGAGATACTCAGGGCCAACACCTTCGGGATCGTCAACGCCCTGGAGGCGGCCAGATCCTCCGGGGCCAGGTTCCTCTACACCTCCACCAGCGAGGTCTATGGTGATCCCGATCCAAAGTTCGTGCCCACCCCCGAGAGCTACAACGGCAACGTGAGCACCACCGGCCCCAGGGGATGTTACGACGAGGGGAAGAGGGCGGGGGAGGCCTACGTCATGGCATACCACCGGCAGTACTACATGGACACCCGCATGGTCAGGATATTCAATACCTACGGCCCCAGGATGAGGGCCGACGATATCTACGGCCGCGTCGTCCCCAGGTTCATCTCCCAGGCCCTTCATGGCGAAGAGATAACGGTCTTCGGCGACGGGACCCAGACGCGCTCCTTCACCTACGTCACGGACCAGGTGGAGGGGATCATGAGGGCACTGGCCGTGGACGGGATAGGCGGGGAGGTCTTCAACATAGGTAACGAGAACGAGACGACCGTCCTGGAGCTGGCGGAGCTCGTCAAGAGGCTCACGGGCTCCAGGTCCGAGATCGTCTTCCGGCCCCTCCCGAAGGACGACCCCAGGCGCCGCTGCCCCGACATATCGAAGGCCAAGAGGGTTCTCCATTGGACCCCCAGGA